>JBIPMC010000185.1:0-4558 GCA_044369345.1 Terrimicrobiaceae bacterium | reverse complement strand
GTCACCACGCTGAATGGCGATTGTGTCTGCTGCGGGTCGCGCGACGAACTCCTCGCGGCGCTGGAGCAATTCGAGCACCGATCCGGTCGCGTGCTTCTCCTCGAGACCAACGGCACCACGGACTCCGAGCAACTCCTCGAGACCCTCGCCTTCAACAAAGACCTCAAACGCTTCACCCCGCCGATTCAGCTCTCGATCATCGATGGTCAACGCTGGCAGCGCCGCTTCTGGCACAACGCCCTCGAGCGCGACCAAGTCCACACCGCGACCCATCTTTTCATCTCGCGCACCGACATCATCGCGCCGGAACGCCTCGCATCTGTGGAAAAATCCCTCGCCGAACTCGGCATCCACGCCTCTGTGACCGACCCGGCCTCCTTCGCCCGAGAAATCGCCTCGCTTCCCGAGTTGCACGATTCAGCCCATAACCACGAAACAAAACACCATCACCACGCCGAGGAACACCACCACGCCGAGGAACACCACCACGGAGAGGGTCACCATCACCACCATGCGAAACACCACTTCGCCTCTTGTGAAATTCCTCTCCCGGCATTTGTGAAAAAGCGGGCCTTCGAGGAATTCCTGAATTCCCTCCCCGAAGAAGTCCTGCGCGCCAAGGGCCTCGTCGTCCTCCGCGAAGAGCCCGGCGAATTCCAGATCTTCCAAAAAGTCGGGCACGATGGCGCGGTGCAATTTTTCCCCATCGGCCAGCACCCCACCCTACGCGACCCCGTGGCCCTCTTCATCGGTCCGCATCTTCCCCTCGAATCCCTCCGAGAAAAGATCTCCGCCCTTTCCTGATCGGCCTCGATATTTTCAAGGCCTGCGGGAGCAGAGTGGGTTTACTTCAGCAGCATCTTCCAAGCCGAGGACTCCAAAGCCGCTCGTAGGCTCGATAGATTTTTTTTGGAGACGGATTTCAGCTCGGGGGGAGTTTTTCCCCCGACGAGGAAGTGGTTCAGTGCCGATAGAAAAAGCGGGGCTTGCTCGTCGGGCGGGAGCTCGATGTCATCAGGAAATTCCGCATTGAGAATCCAAGTTCCCGACTCCGAGCAATGGGTCAGCTCCACAGCCCAATGGAAAATATTTTCCAACGGATCTCCCGAGTAGCGCCGCGCGACCATGGCCAAGACGGCTTCGCTACTTTCGAGATTGAGTAGGAGGGCGAGTAGAAACCGATGGTCGGGATCTTCGATGCTCGCCCGCATACCCACGAGGGCGTCGCGGCGGATGATTTCCAAAAGGGAGGGAAGCACCGGCTTGGCCAAGGCGCCGTGTTTTTTGGAAAAAGCCGCCCACGCCTGATCCCAGGCGCCAAGATTCCGAAGATGGCCCATGGCATTTTGGAGAGTGAAAAATCCACGCTCGAAATCGAGTGTCCCGATCATTTTCAGAATCAGGCTGGGATACTCCGGGGACGCGGTGTGCTCGAGCACATCGAGGAGTTGCTTTCGGCGAAGAGTCAGGAAATCCCCTTGAACCGGATCGATCGCCAGATGCGGCGGGAGGTAGGTGAACTGCGGTCCCGTTCCAGGATCGGATTGGGTGCGAATCACAATCGTCACCGAGGGAGTTTCAAGATGGAAGAGGGAGTGGATGCACGAGCGCCCGGACACGATCGGCACGGTGTCGCCCCGCTCCAGAAGCTGAGTTTCTTGAAGCTTCAGGTCGCCCACGCGGAAGTGCGCGGTGATGGATTTGGCATTCTCGAAAACATAGCGTGAGTGGATGCTCGAACCCTCGAGCACTTGGAAGGCTCCGGAGAATTCGTGCTGGTGAATGTCGGTGGTTCCATCGAGCCAGAAGAGGGCCTGAATATAAAACTTCGGGTTGTCGTAAACGATGAGTTCGGGTTGACCAAAACCGGAGGACGATTGATGCGGCTGCTCGTCGTGAAGCAGAAAATCACGGGTTAATTTCCCGAGATCGACATGCCGGGAGGCTGGCTTGGATTGAAGCGCCTTGACGGCGATCTCAGGAAAAGCCTCCAAGGAAAAATTCGCCTTCTTCCAACAAGTGTAGACCGAGTTTCCCAGCTCCGCGAAATAGGCATCCATCCGCCAACTCTTCCGCACACCCGCCGGAGGAACAAGAAGAACCACCCTACAACTTCGGGAGCGTCACTTCGAGGCGGCCATTTTTGTAATCCATCTTCATCTGGTCCACCCGCACCGGCCCGGGGAGCGTGAGGGACTGGGTGGAACTCGAGGCACTGAATGCAGAGAGGCCACCCGCGCCGGCTTTCTGGTCCTGCTTGGTGGTGATGGTGACGAAGCGGTCGTTATCCACATTCACGCTCACATTTTTTGCCTGCGCCTCCGGAATGGCGGCGCTGAGGATGTAGCGGTCGGCTTCTTCCCGGAGTTCAAATCCTCCCGCCGCACCACCAATAACCCCCGCGAGGCCGGATTGATTCAGGAGCGATTGGAGCATGTCGATGCCGCTTCCGCCGGAGGAGGATTTTGCCATTTGGTTGAACTGCCCCATCATCGCCGCCGCCTGCTTGAGCATGTCGTCGCGCATCGCATCGAAATTATCGAGTCCCTGAAACGCGTCGCGGAACGGATCGGGCGCCGACGCCGTGGAGGGCGCGGGGCCGCCCTTGGGAATGGTGATGACCATCTCCCCGCTATCGCGCTGGATGCCAAGCGGCGCGTCGGGAACGGCAGCGGGGAGTTGCAGGCTCTGATCGTATCGCGGCTCCTTCTCGCCGCCGCTCGTTTCCAGCAAAAGCCGACGACCCGCGAGGCGGACATTCACTGGAGTTTTCTCGGGAACTCCGAGGCGAACCGTATAGGCCGAGTCGGTTTCCGTGAGGTTCATCGAGGAACTCAACACCGGCGCGCCCTGGAGCGTCCAAGCGGACAGACCAAGACAGACAAGGAATGCGTGAGATTTTTTCATGGCGTTAAAATGACAAAGCCGTTGGGGATTTGTTCAATTTCTTTTGAAGGCAATCATCAGCCAACCGATCAGGAACAACACGCCTCCGATGGGTGTAATCGCCCCAAGCCAGCGCAGGTTTGTCACCGCGAGCAGGTAGAGAGTCCCTGAGAAAATCGCCACGCCAGCGGTCCAAACCCACACGACGACAGGCCGTTTTTCTGCGGCCCAAAGCGCGGCGACCGCATGGACGAGGTGGTAGAGGACGGCTGTCTGCCAGATGGCTGTGGTGCCGTAGGATTCGAGGAGGTTTTTCAGGCTGTGGGCCCCAAAGGCCCCGAGGCTCACGCCCAGAAAACCCAAAATGGCAGCGACGCGGATGGTGGTCATGGAGCCATGCTTGCACAGGAATCCTGACCGCGACAACATCCCGCTCGTGGGTCCGATCCTTCTCACCATTCTGGCCAGCTCGTTCCTGTGCTACTGGCTTGCGGAACGCTTCTACGGTTCGTTTCTGGAGCGCGCCCTGGGCGTGGATCCGAAAAACCAAACCCCCGCTGTCTCGCGAAACGACGGCCGGGATTTCGTCCCAGCCAAGCCCTATGTGCTCTTCGCTCACCACTTCGCGGCAATCGCCGGCGCGGGGCCAATCGTGGGGCCCACCCTGGCTCTGGTTTACGGCTACTTGCCGGCGCTGATCTGGGTGGTCATTGGCGCGACACTCCTCGGCGGGGTTCACGACATGGTCACGCTTTTCATTTCTTCGCGGGAAGAAGGCCGCTCCGTGGCTGACATCGCCAGAACTTGCCTCGGCCCGACAGGCTATATTTTAATCGTCAGTTTTTTGGTGATCGGGCTCTTGATGATCACCGCGACTTTTCTGAACCTCAGCGTCACCGCCCTGACCAGCATGTATCCCGCCGAGAAGGTCGGCATCGAGCCCGCCACGACAGAACAACTCGCCGCCGCGCTCCAAACTCCCGCCGATGCGCTCGGGATGCATCCGTTTCATCACGGCGACGGCCTGCCGACGGTTGTGAAGGTGGAGAACGGCCAGCCCGTGCTCATCGCGAAGATCGGCGGCATCGCCTCGACCAGCGTGCTGTTCATCACACTCTGCGCCCCGATTTTGGGGTGGATGATCTACAGGCGCCGAACTCCAGCATGGCTCAATTACTCCATGGCCGCTGCCCTGTGCGCAGGCTCGGTCTGGCTTGGTATTATCCATCCGGTTGTCGTTTCGGCCGACACCTGGCGCGTCATGATGACGGCTTATGTGGTCCTTGCCTCGGCGATTCCCGTATGGCTGCTCCTCATGCCGAGGGATTTTGTAAATGTTCAAATCCTCTACGCAGGCATGATCGCCGTTGTCGCGGGACTCGTCGCGGCAGGATTCAGCGGCCGGTTTCCAGAAATCCCCCTCGCCCCGCAAAATGCCGCCGAGATGATTCCGGCATGGGACCCGCAGACGGGGCTCCAATATGTCGGGATGCTCTGGCCGATGCTTTTCATCACGGTCTCCTGCGGAGCGATCAGCGGCTTTCACTGCCTCGTCTCCAGCGGAACAACCGCGCGTCAACTTTCCTGCGAAAGCCATGCGCGCAAGGTCGGCTACCGCTCGATGCTTCTCGAGTCGATGCTCGCCGTCTCGATCATCCTCACGCTGCTCGTC
>JBIPMC010000014.1:0-14726 GCA_044369345.1 Terrimicrobiaceae bacterium | reverse complement strand
AAAACGACCAGTTCAATAAACCGGATTTGGCAATCATAGAAAAGGCTGTCGCCGACGCAACATCCCCTGCCAAGTGGGAGGCAGACACGAGCGGCACCGAGGGATCTCTTTTCGTATCAAGGAAATACCTTTTAAAAGACGGGAAACTTTTGGACCCCATGGAAGGTGGCGAGATGCTCCATCCTCCGATCCCCAATGCATGGTTCATTGACCATGGACTAGATTTGAGCAACTCAAAAATCAAAGAGATCGACTCCGATAGTGACGGATTCACAAATATTGAGGAGTTCCAAGCCAAAACCAATCCAAAAGACAAGGCATCAACGCCCCCGTCCTATAACAAGCTCCAGCTCGTCGCATACAAACCAGTGCCTTTTCGTATTATTTTCAAAGGCGATGGCGGAACAGACGGGAAGGAATTTCAGATCAATTTCATGGATTTGAAAGGGACTGCACGCACTCAATACAAGAAAAAGGGCGAGCAGATCGCTGAAGCGCCTTACAAAATCATCAACTACACGGCTAAACCTGGTCCTTACGGCGTGAATGTGAAGGGCGACATGTCGGAGCTCAAAATAGAAAACACAAATACTGGAGAGTCAATCGTACTGTCCTACAATCAGGAACGAGACGACCCGACCTCATTCGGAGAATTCAGAAATCTGCTTAACAACGAGGTGAAGACATACAAAAAAGGCGAGATTTTCGACATTCCTCCCGATCCCACCAAATTTAAACTCATTGACATTAGCGCCGAGTCCGCCCAAATACAAGATATAGCCTCTGGAAAAACCCTAAGGATTTCCAAGTCCGCCAAACCATCTCCCTGAATCATGCTAAATAGAAAGACCTTGATCCTCACAATGGCCGTTGCTTTTAGTTTCGCGGTCGCAACCCGGGCCCAATACCCCGGTGTTCAAACCACGGTCGAGCGTCAAATTCAACTTCTGGAGCAGAAAAAACAATATGCTGCCAGGCAGATCACCGAGGCTGATCGGGCAATGGCAGACAAGGATTACGAGACGGCGTACGCCCACTACAAAAGCGCGGTGGATATCCTGCCCGCAAGCGGTGCCGCAACAGCTGATGTCCGCGAGCAGGGAATCAGTGGATTCTGTGATGCAGGGGTGAAGCTCGCGCGTTTGCGAACCTCAGAAGGCCGCTATCAGGATGCGCTCACGATCGTCGAAGTAGTTTTGGAAGAAGCCTACGCCCCAAACTACGGACCTGCCCTGGCTCTGCGCTCCCAGCTTTTGGATCCGAAAGGTTTCGCAGACCGAGGCACGCTGACCCCCAGCCATGTAGCCAAGGTGGAAGAGGTTAAAAAGTTGATCAAGGAAGGCGAGGGGTATTTCGCCACCGGACGCTACGACTTGGCCTTCAAGCGCTGCGAGCAGGCATTGAATGTCGATAAATACAACATCGCCGCGCGGAAGTTAATGGAGAGAATCAACACCGTGCGCCAGAAATACGCTGACACTGCCTACAATGAAACTCGCAGCGAACTGCTCATGCGGGTACAGAAAGCTTGGGAATTGCCAGTCCGCAAATTCACCGACGGTCCGACAACCATCGTCGAACAACCGGAAATCCCTGTTGGGAGCACGGAGGTCATCGCCAACAAACTCAATAATATCAAAATTCCTAAGCTTGACTTCACGGATTCATCGATCATCGAGGCGATTGGCTTCCTCCGTACCCGTGCGGCGGAACTCGATGACACTGAGACGGATCCTTCGCGCAAGGGTGTGAATATCGTGTTGAAGCTCCCACCCGGCTCGCCCAACGCCTCAATGCCGATCACATTCGCTGTCACTGAGGTCTCCCTCGGCGCAGCCTTGGAGTATGTAGCCGATGCAGCGAACCTGAAAACCAAAATTGAGCGTCACGCTGTCGTGGTAGTACCGAAAACCGAGAACACGGATGTACTCATAACCAAGGAATATAAAGTGCCCCCGGGATTTATGCAGGTAGCTCCTGGGGGGTCAACGGAAACCGATGCCAACGGGCAACCCGTCGCCGCCATCTCCAAAGCAAAAACTTTTCTCGAATCCCAAGGCGTCATTTTCCCTCCGGGTGCCAGTGCTAACTACATTCCCAACTCAAGCCGTTTAATCGTTAAAAATACACAGGCAAATCTCGATTTCGTTGATAGCTTGGTGGAAACAGCTGTGGCCACACGGCCGACACAGGTGGAAATCGAGGCAAGATTTCTGGAGGTCACACAAAACAATCTAAACGAACTCGGGTTTGATTGGCTCCTAGGTCAGTTCGCTTTATCTGGTGGCACAGGAATTTACGGTGGCGGCGGAACAATGGGCTTTGGCAGAACACTGAACAATGATAGCTACCCTTTAACTAACCCGGCAACCGGCGTGCCTGTTGGAGCCACATCGCCTTATTCAGGTCCGATCACTGCTGGTAACCGTGGCGGCTCTGGCGGTCAAGGATTTTCCACAGCTATCCAGGCCAATGCCGTAGATGCTATCTTATTGGGAAGTCAAGGGGGGGTGGCACCGGGAGTTCTGACCTTAGCCGGAGTGTTCACAAACCCTCAATTCCAAGTCATTCTTCGCGCAATTAGTCAGAAAAAAGGAATCGATCTCGTAAGCGCACCAAAAGTTACAACCAAGAGCGGCATGCGGGCCAGAATAGAAATGATCCGAGACTTTACCTACCCTACGGAATTCGAGCCACCGCAAGCCTCGGCTAGTGTCGGCACTCAATTTACTCCAGTAGTTCCAAACAGTCCCAGTGGATGGGTAACTGAACCCACTGGCATTACGCTTGAGGTGGAGCCGACAGTTGGGCCAGACAATTACACCATCGAACTCGTTATAGCACCCAGGGTTATTGAGTTTGATGGGTTTATCAATTACGGAAACCCAATAAATGCAACAGTTGCGGCCAATGTTCCCATACCTATACCTGGGGGTGGTGTATTGAATACTTTGTTGCCATCCAAGACTTTCCAAGCCACGCCAAACACCATAAACCAACCTGTTTTTTCCAAGCGCGAGATTATAACACAGCTTTCTGTTTATGACGGGCAAACTGTGGCCTTAGGCGGCTTAATGCGTGAGGATGTGCAAAAAGTTAATGACAAAGTCCCAATTCTTGGTGATATACCACTGGCTGGAAGACTATTTCGCAGTAGCGTTGATCAGCATGTAAAGCGGAATTTAGTAATGTTTGTCACGGCCGGTTTGATGGATCCTGCGGGCCAACCTCTGATTAAGGCCGTCGAAGACGATGCCGTCGTTCCAGTACCTGATGTGGCGGAGATGCTGGATGAATCCATAGAAGGTGATATTTTATCCAACCCCCTGCCTCAATAATTCGCCAGATGAAAAAAATTTCTTTGCTTCTTTTATTGGCCCTCATGGTGCCATTTGATGTTCAAGCAACCGACTTGGTTCGATTGGCTGAACGTGAAGTGATTCGTCGTCAAGAAAATATCAAACGCAGCGAAAGGCTTGTGGATCGCGCTGAGCGTGCTCTAAAAGACAAAAGGCTGGAGCAAGCTTACAGAGACTATTTGGAAGCCCTGCAATTGATTGCTGCCGGATCGGCGACTGCGAGGCATAGAGAGCCCATTCTCTACGATTTCAGTAAAACAGCTGTGGACTACGCGCGTGAACTCATCGAACGCGGCAATTACTCGGAGGCCGAAAATGTCGCAAAAACCGTTCTTTCACCTCAATTCAACCCTGACTACGAACCTGCAGCTCGGATCCTTTCAGAACTTGAAAAAGGAAACTTAAATACAACGCTCGACCCTGCATTCGCCGATAAGCGAAAGAAAATTGAAGAATTCCTACTCCAAGCCGAGGGTTATTACAACACAGGTCGCAACGATCTAGCTATTAAACGCTACGAGCAAGTTTTAAATCTCGATCCTTACAATTCATCTGCCCGCAAAGGCATGGAGCAAGTGAATATACAGCGGTCGGAGTATTACAAAGAGGCCTATAACGAAACCCGCAGCCGGATGCTGTGGCTAGTTGATCGCACTTGGGAAAAACCAGTCCGCAAACTAGGCAGCGACCGCTCCACCGAAGCGGCTTCCTTGTTGAATGGCGGACCTGTTGGCTCGAAAGATGAAATATTACGAAAGCTTAACAGTATTAACATCGAAAACATCAGTTTGAATGATGTTAGCATTCGCGAAGCTGTTGAAATCCTGAAACAGAAAAGCCGTCAACACGATACCTCCACCTCTGATCCAAAAAAGAAGGGTGTGAATATCGTTTTAAAAATTCCCGCCCTACAAGTTGAGGCCGCTGGCTCTGATGAAAGCGGGGAGGCTTCAACGGCGGAAGATGGCAGCGGCAACCTAGGCGTGAACGAAAACTCCAAAGTGACTCTGGACCTTAAGAATGTTCCTCTGATTGAAGCCATCCGATACCTCACAGAGCTATCGGGTTTGCAACAAAAAATAGATCAATTTGCTGTTTCATTGGTTCCTGCGTCCGAAAGCACAGAGGAATTACTGGTAAAGGAATATCGTGTAACCCCTGGTTTTATTCCTGCCACACCGCCGTCTGATAATGAGGAATCCTCAGCCACTGGTGAATCAAATAACTACAATAAAAAACTTAGCAATGCTGTAAAAAATGCTACAGAATACTTGAAGGAGCAAGGTGTTCCATTTCCAACCGGTGCCTTCGCTCAATACATTCCGACGGGCAGCAAGTTAGTAGTTCGGAATACACAAAATGCTCTTGATCTGGTGGATACTCTAGTTGAGGGGGATGTCGGAGTTAAACCTACCCAAGTCGAGATCGAATCAAAATTTGTCGAAATTTCTCAAAATAATGTTAATGAACTGGGATTTGACTGGCTCCTTGGTCCCTTCTCGATTGGAGGCGGCGTCTATGGTGATGGAGGAACGCGCGGTGCTGGAGGGGGGGTAAATTCGGAATACTACAACAACTTCCCATTTTCCACTGTCGGATCAAATCCAATAACAGCTGGTAATCGCTCTGGCATAGGAACAAATGTAAACTCAGCAATCACAGCAAATAGTTTGGATGCTTTGATTGCAGGGATTCCGCAAGGAGCAAATGTGGCATCTCCAGCTATTTTTGGAATAGCAGGTGTTTTTACAAACCCTCAATTCCAAATGGTTATCCGTGCGCTTAGCCAACAGAAGGGTGTCGATTTGATGTCGGCTCCTAAAGTCACAACAAAAAGCGGTAATGTTGCTAATATAAATATCACCCGCGACTTTCCTTTCCCAATCGAATTTGATCCGCCAGAAATCCCCCAAACCACAGGTGCCGGTAGCATAACTGTAGGAGGCACCAGTAACACTAACACTGCCAGCGTAATGTCTCTAAACAGCATGATCACCCCTTCCACCCCAGTGGAATTCGCAAAACGTGAACTAGGTGTGAAACTGGAAATCGAGCCACAAATTGGGGCGGATAACTACACTATTGATCTCAGGATAGTGCCCGAAGTAACAGAGTTTGATGGTTTCATCAATTACGGTTCCCCAGTCGTGGGGCCTATTTATGACCCTTCAGTCATTTTAGCTGGCGATCCTTCAGGCATCGGAACCTATACAATCACAGAAAATGTGATGAATCAGCCGGTGTTCTCCTTAAGAAAAATTGACACATATGTGAGCATCTGGGACGGCCAAACCGTGGCTATGGGGGGATTGATTCGCGAAGATGTACAAAAAGTGAATGACAAAGTTCCCATCCTAGGAGATATCCCGCTCGCTGGGCGCTTGTTCCGTTCGAATGTGGATCAGAAGATTAAAAAGAATCTTATTGTGTTCGTCACAGCACGACTTTTGGATGCTTCAGGGCAACCGTTGATACAAGAAGATGAAGCAGAAGAAATCGTGGAGCCTCATGGGGCGCCAGATGATCTCCCTGCACCGAAGATCGAGTTTCGCTCTGCAGGCAAATAAGGGGATCTCAACTCCGCTCGTTTAGCCAAATGTCGATGTCTGTCATCACAAGCTCACGGTCCCAATCGTGCCACAAAAGGTGATAGGACTCTGGATAAAGTCGATGTGTTTTTCTGCCCGGTGGAATTTGATCGAACCAGGCGCTGATTTGCTCGGGTTTCACAAAACAATCATTCCCCGCCGCGAGGACCATTGTTGGATGACTAAGCCGCTTAGCAAGATCATAGCTTTTTTCGATTAATTCGCCAAGCTCAGCCAAAAAACGGAGACTGAATGCACGCAAGTGGTGCGGTTTTTCGCGGAGCAATTCCTGATAGGCTCTGTCGCGCGTCAGCGACGGCACAGTATTTCTACCGTTCACGAAACGGCTTGGTGAGAGTCGGGTTGTTGGAAAATACCGAGCAAAAAACGCCAGCGTCTTCTTAAGAAATCGAGGAACCTCCCTCCGCAAACCCACCACCGGAACGGATAGAATAAGGCCGTCGATTTCTTGCTGAGACTCTAAGGAATCCTGCGTGGCATAGGCAACGGACAGTAATGAGCCCATACTCTCACCCATAAGGAAAAGCGGTATGCCCTCGTGTGCACGACGCAGGGCCGCCAGGAATTGTCCGATGTCTAACAGTTGAGTTGGAAGGTCGAGACGCATCCCTCGACGCTGGACGACGGGATCGCTACCCTGCCCTCGAAGATCGAGCGCGTAGAAGGAAAACCGACTCAATCTCGAGGGAAGGGGATGAAATTGCTCGCCCGATCCACTCAAGCCGTGGATGCAGGCCACCACAGCACGGGGCACCTCCGCAGGCCAAGCGTGGGCCTCGCGGTGCTCGCCATCATGAGTGCGCCAGTGAAATCTCATTGCCATTTCAACATGACGCGATAGACCCGCCGACATGAAGTTTCTCGCCGCCTTTTTTTTGATCCAAGCATTTGCCGCATCCGCATCAGAAATTGATCTCGCGGTCATCCAATTTCCAGAACCAAAAACCGCCGAGCTGCTGAACGAGGCTCTGAAGAAAGTCGATCTGTCCGCCATCACGAACTCCGACCGCACCATGACCAAAGAACCCGCCCTGCAATACGGAACCGTTCTTTTTATCCAGAGCACAAATTCGGCAAATCTCAATAGCTCCACAAGGCTCCGCAATGTCCGCGCCGATGTTTCGGGTGCCTATAATAAAGGCCGCATCGATGTTCAAATTACGATTTCAGAAGGCTCAGAGGTCGGTTTGAGTAGCTTCAACAAACGGGTTTTCCGAGGCTCAGATGCTCTCCCTCCGGGAGCCACTCGCGTGATCTCGCTGCGACAAATCAAACGCAAATCCACGGTAGGCGAAAAGGGCCGGTTGGATATTCGTGAAAAAGAATCCACCATAGCACTCATCGCCAGAGAACGGTGATTTCTGAATCCGGACATCTTGTGAACAACTTGTCAGTCGCTGGGAGGTTTTGCCAAAAACCCAGCGCGATGGCTGGTTTTTCAACACCCGTTGCCCCTGTTCCACATTTTTTTCACAGACAACTCATCGCGTGGAACGCCCTCTAGAGTGGCGAGGAACAGGATCGCGCCGCGTTGTTCACAGAGTGAAGAAGAAGGTTCTTTGATCCAGGAAAATTCTTTTATTAATCCTAGGTGTGAACAACCGCCCAGACGCTGCAAAAACGAAAAGCTTTTTCTACCCAGCGAACAGTTTTAGAATCCACCACCATGCAAACCGGTCCCGTCTCGAAATTCATTGATCTCCATTACCGCCACTTCAACGCAGCCGCGCTCAAGGATGCCGCCGAGGCCTATTCCCGGCACCTCGACTCGGGCGGCATCATGCTCATGACCCTTGCTGGTGCGATGAGCACGGCCGAGCTGGGAATCTCCCTCGCCGAAATGATCCGCCAGGGAAAGGTCCACGGGATTGTTTGCACCGGAGCGAACCTCGAGGAGGACATTTTCAATCTCGTCGCGCATGATTTTTATGAGCGCATCCCACACTACCGCGACCTCACGCCGGCCGATGAACAGGAGCTGCTCGAGCGGCATATGAACCGCGTTACCGACACTTGCATTCCGGAAATGGAAGCCATGCGCCGCATCGAAAATGTCATCCTCAAAGAGTGGATGGATGCCGACGCCAAGGGCCAGTGCCTTTTCCCGCACGAGTTTTTCTGGCGCATTCTCGACGCGCCCGAACTACAAAAGAGTTTCCAGATCGATCCCAAAAACAGCTGGATGATCGCCGCGAAGGAGAAAAACCTTCCAATGTTCGTGCCCGGCTGGGAGGACTCCACGCTCGGCAACATGTATGCCGGGCACTGCATCGCGGGGGATGTGAAAAATGTCCACACCGTCCGCTCCGGCATCGAATACATGATCAAGCTCGCCGATTGGTATGCGCCGACGAGCCACAAGACGCCAATCGGCTTTTTCCAAATTGGCGGCGGTATCGCAGGGGATTTCCCGATCTGCGTTGTGCCGATGCTCCACCAAGACCTCCGCCGCACCGATGTGCCGCTCTGGGCCTATTTCTGCCAGATCAGTGACTCGACCACCAGCTACGGTAGCTATTCCGGCGCGGTGCCGAACGAAAAAATCACCTGGGGCAAACTCGGAGAAAAAACCCCGAAATTCATCATCGAGTCCGACGCCACCATCGTCGCCCCGCTCATCTTCGCGAAGATTCTCGGGTGGTAGAAATGATTAACCGAAGAGAAAAAAGAAGTTCAGTGGAAGCCGATACCGAAATGTTTCCATAACGCTCAGTGCTCTCCGTGGTGAAAAATTCCTTGATGAAATAATCATGCACATCTGCGACATCCTCCAACCCGGCAAACCGACCGTTTCATTCGAGTTTTTTCCGCCGAAGACCGCCGAGTCGCAGGAGCAGCTTTACACCACCATTCGGGATCTTGAAAAAATCCACCCGAATTTCGTCAGCGTGACCTACGGCGCTGGCGGATCAACGCGCGAACTCACCCACGAACTCGTCCTTCGGCTCAAAACCACCTCAACACTTGATCCCATTCCCCACCTTACTTGCGTCGGGCACACCGAGGGGGAAATCCAAGCAATCCTTGAGCGCTACGCAGGTGTAGGCGTGAGCAACATCCTGGCGCTCCGCGGAGACCCGCCGCGCGACCAACCCGACCACGACCATCGTCGCGACACATTTCCCCAAGCCGCCGACCTCGTCCGCTTCATTAAGAAATTTAGCGGCCATCCCGACCGCCGAGGATTTGGCATCGGAGTCGCAGGTTTCCCTGAAGGCCACCCGGCCACACCGAACCGTTTACTGGAAATGGAGTACCTCAAAGCCAAGGTGGACGCCGGTGCAGACTACATCTGCACGCAGCTTTTCTTCGACAATCACGACTTTTACGACTTCCGAGATCGTTGTGCGCTCGCTCTTATCGAAGCCCCCATCATCGCAGGTATCATGCCTGTCACTAGCTTGACATCGATGAAGCGAATGGCCGAACTCTCTGGTGGATCGCGCTTTCCGGCGAAACTAATAAAAGCCCTTCAACGCGCGGGTGATTCGATCTCCGCCGTCCGCGAAATCGGCCTCCACTACGCCACCGAGCAGTGCGCCGACCTCCTCGACAACGGGGTTGCGGGCATCCACCTCTACACCCTTAATCAATCCACCGCCACGCGCCAAATCTGCCAGCGGTTAGGGTTGGTTCGGATTTGACGCCAGGAGAGGCCAGCTTGTCAGGATTGAGAAACCTCACGCTAAGACACTGGCGCCCACATAAAGTGAGCCATGTGCCACACAACTGCGCCACAAAGAGCCAAAAAGACACGGTTTTCTGAATAAAGGAAATTCAACAAATAAGCACATTTCATTTTATATAAATTTGTAATATAAATTTCTCCAACCCGGCCCGATTCTTGCTCCACAAGAAGCTCACTCAATCAACTTATGGGAAAAATTTTAGGAATCGATCTGGGAACCACGAACTCCTGCATGTCCGTAATGGAAGCCGGCGAGCCGGTTGTGTTGGAGAACTCTGAGGGCGCCCGCACCACGCCATCCGTTGTCGCGTTCACGAAATCCGGCGAGCGCCTTGTCGGCCAAGCCGCCAAGCGGCAAGCCATCACGAACCCGGCAAACACCATTTTCTCGGTCAAGCGCTTCATGGGCCGCAAATACGATGAGGTCCGCGCCGAAGAGCACCGCGTGCCCTACAAGCTCGTCAAAGCCGCGAACGGCGACGCACACATCCAAGTCGAGATCGATGGCAAGCCGAAGACCTTCTCGCCGCCTGAAATCTCCGCAATGATTCTCGCGAAGCTCAAGGCCGACGCCGAGGCGAAACTGGGTGAAAAAATCACCGAAGCCGTCATCACCGTCCCTGCTTACTTCAACGACTCACAACGCAACGCCACAAAAGACGCCGGCAAAATCGCAGGACTCGATGTGAAGCGAATCATCAATGAGCCCACTGCCGCCTCGCTGGCCTACGGCCTCGACAAGATGAAGGATGAAAAAATCGCCGTCTATGATCTGGGCGGCGGCACATTCGACATCTCCGCGCTCGAAATCGGCGACGGAGTTTTCGAAGTCCGCGCCACAAATGGTGACACCCACCTCGGTGGTGACGACTGGGACAATCGCATCATGGATTGGATCATCGACGAGTTCAAAAAAGACTCCGGCATCGACCTCTCCAAGCAGCCCGACGCCGTGCAGCGTATCAAAGAAGAAGGCGAAAAAGCCAAGATCGCCCTCTCGTCCACTCAAGAGTTCGATATCAACTTGCCGTTCGTCACTGCTGACGCCACTGGGCCGAAGCACATCCAGAAAAAACTCACCCGCGCCAAGCTCGAGCAACTCACCGACGATCTCTTCGAGCGCACGATGAAGCCTGTTCGCGACTGTCTCGGTGATGCGAAATGGACCAAGTCCGATGTGAATGAACTCGTTCTGGTCGGCGGGATGACCCGCATGCCGAAGGTCGTCGAGACCGCACGCGAACTCATCGGAAAAGAACCCCACAAAGGCGTCAATCCCGACGAAGTCGTCGCCATTGGAGCGGCCATCCAAGGCGGCGTGCTCAAGGGCGATGTGAAGGATGTCCTCCTGCTGGATGTCACCCCACTCACCCTTGCGATCGAGACCGCCGGCGGCATCGCCACGCCGATGATCCCGCGCAACACCACGATCCCGACCAAGAAATCGAATGTGTTTTCCACCTACGCCGACAACCAACCCGGCGTGGAAATTAAGGTCCTCCAAGGCGAGCGCCCGCTCAGCCGCGACAACAAAAACCTCGGCACTTTCCATCTCGATGGCATCCCGCCCGCCCCGCGCGGAGTTCCGCAGATCGAAGTGACCTTCGACATCGACGCGAACGGCATTCTCAATGTCTCCGCAAAAGATCTCGGCACTGGCAAGGAGCAGAAAATTTCCATCACTGGATCGAGCGGCCTTTCGAAGGAAGAAGTCGAGAAAATGCAAAAAGAGGCCGAGGCCCATGCCGAGGACGACCGCAAGGCCAAAGAGACCATCGAAATCCGCAACAACGCCGACAACCTCGCCTACCAATGCGAGAAGCAGCTCAAGGAGCTCGGCGACAAGGTGGACGGCGCTTCGAAGAAAAATGTCGAGGACGCCATCGAGAAGGTCCGCGAAGCGCTCAAGGGCGACGACGCAGACGCCATCAAGGCCGCCTATGACGATCTTCAGGCCAAATTCCAGGAAGTCACCACCGCCGCCTACAAAGCAGCGGCCTCTTCCGCCGGCCCCGCTCCCGAGGCGGCTTCGGGTGCTTCCGCCGCCGAACCCCAATCCAAAAAAGACGATGTCGTTGACGCCGAGTTCGAGGTCGTGGACGACGACAAGAAAAAATAACCCGCACCACTTTAACAAACCGCTCCGGTCCGCGCAGGGCCGGGGCCTGTTAAAAACAGAAACAAGAAAACAACACACACACCAAACATGGCAAAACCCAACATCAAACCTCTCGCCGACCGCGTGCTCGTGAAGCCGCTCGAGGCCGAGGAGAAAAGCAAGGGCGGAATCATCATTCCCGACTCCGCTAAGGAAAAACCACAGGAAGCCGAAGTCGTAGCACTCGGCACTGGCAAGCGTGACGAGAACGGCAAACTCATCGAGTTCTCCGTCAAAGCCGGCGACAAGGTTCTTATCTCCAAATACGGGGGAACCGAGGTCAAGGTCGAGGGGGAGAGCTACCTCATCATGCGCGAGGACGACATCCTCGGCGTCATCGGCTAATCGAAACTCAAAAACTTAATTCTCAAAACTACTCATATGGCAGCAAAACAACTCCTGTTCGACGAAGCCGCGCGGCACGCGCTCCTTCGCGGTGTCGAGAAACTCGCCGCAGCGGTCAAAGCTACGCTTGGACCATCCGGCCGCAATGTCATCCTCGATAAAAAATTCGGCAGCCCCACGATCACCAAAGACGGCGTCACCGTCGCCAAGGAGATCGAACTCGAAGATCCCTTCGAGAACATGGGCGCCCAGCTCATCCGCGAAGTCTCCAGCAAAACCAGCGACACCGCTGGTGACGGCACCACCACGGCCACCGTTCTCGCCGAAGCGATCTATCGCGAAGGCCTCAAGAATGTGACCGCCGGCGCCAACCCGACCTCGCTCCAGCGCGGCATCAACAAAGCCGTCGAGGCCATTGTTGCCGAGATCGCCAAGATCTCCAAGAAGGTCAAAGACAGCGCCGAAATCGCCCAAGTCGCCACCGTTTCGGCGAACTGGGACACCACCATCGGCCAAATCATCGCCGACGCGATGGACAAGGTTGGCAAAGACGGCACCATCACCGTCGAGGAAGCCAAATCGATCGAAACCTCCCTCGATGTCGTTGAGGGCATGCAGTTCGACAAAGGCTACCTCTCGCCTTACTTCGTGACGAACCCCGACAGCCTCGAGGCCGTCCAAGAGAGCGCCTACATCCTCATCCACGAGAAAAAGATCAGCAGCCTCAAAGACCTGCTCCCGATCCTCGAGAAGATTGCCAAGACCGGCAAACCCTTCCTGATCATCGCGGAAGATGTCGAAGGCGAAGCTCTCGCGACCCTCGTCGTCAACAAGCTCCGTGGCACGCTCCAAGTCTGCGCCGTCAAGGCCCCTGGCTTCGGCGACCGCCGCAAAGCCATGCTCGAAGACATCGCTGTTCTCACCGGTGGCAAATGCATCACCGAGGATCTCGGCATTAAGCTCGAGAACCTCACCCTGGAAGACCTCGGCCGAGCCAAGCGCCTCGTCATCGACAAGGAAAACACCACCATCATCGAAGGCGAAGGCAAAGGTGCCGACATTCAAGGACGCGTGACCCAAATTAAGCGCCAGATCGAGGAAACCACCAGCGACTACGACCGCGAGAAGCTCCAGGAGCGCCTCGCCAAGCTCGCCGGCGGTGTCGCCGTCATCAATGTCGGTGCAGCCACCGAGACCGAGATGAAGGAAAAGAAAGCCCGCGTCGAAGACGCCCTCCACGCCACCCGCGCAGCGGTGGAAGAGGGAATCGTCCCCGGCGGCGGCGTCGCCCTCATTCGCGCTCAAAAAGCCCTCGACAGCCTCAAGCTCTCGGGTGATGAAGCCATCGGCGCCGGAATCGTGCATCGCGCCATCGAGCAACCACTCCGCACCCTCGCCGACAACGCCGGCCAGGAAGGCGCGCTCATCGTGCAAGAAGTCAAGAAACACAGCGGCTCGGAAGGCTACAATGTGGCCACTGGCGAATATGTCGACCTCATCAAGGCTGGCGTCGTCGATCCCGCTAAAGTGACACGCAGCGCCCTTCAAAACGCCGCGTCCATCAGTGGACTCCTCCTCACCACCGAGGCTCTCATCACCGAGATCCCCGAGAAGGAAAAAGCTCCCGCCATGCCTCCGGGCGGCGGAATGGGCGGCATGGACTACTAAGAGTCCAGCAAGCCTACAAAAAGACAAACTCAACCACTCAGCCGGGTTCGCAAGAACCCGGCTGTTTTGTTTTTGTAATAAAAAGGAAGAAGCAAGGCCGGCCAGCCACCCTGACTGTCAAAGACACGAGCCCTCGACATTCTCCCAACTTTTTGCGCGGCGCGTTGTTCAGGCGAATCGTCCCAGTGGACATGATAACGCCCGCCTTCGGTATGGCGGCGCAATTTTAATTCTGTAAAAGTGAGCGGTTAATTTTGGGGTAGGTCAGCAGGGTTCATGTTGAGGTAGGATTTGACGGTGAGCCACTCCTCGTTGATTTCGCAAAGGAGAGCGGAGGTGAGACGGAGAAGGGAGGCTTCGTTTGGGAAGAGGGAAGCGACGCAGGTCCTGCGCTTGAGTTCTTGGTTAACGCGCTCAAGGGCATTGCTTGTGCGCATGCGGCGCTGGTGGGGGATCGGGAGAGAGAAGACGGCGAAGCCCTCGGGGATATTTTTCTCCATCCAGACGGAAAGTTTGGGAGCGGCTTGGGCGTAGGAGGCGACGAGATGCTTGAGGCGGGCTTGAGTAGAGGGGAGATCGGGGCAATGGAAGATGGAGCGGATGTCGGAAGCCACGCTGGCGCACCTATCGAGGCGGGGAACATAAGCTTGGGCGTTCTGCTGGAGGTGAAACTGGCAACGCTGCCAGGGAACAGAGGGGAAGACGGCGGCACGGGCCGCGGCGAGGCCTAGATGGGCATCGCTGACGATGAAGGAGAGGCCGTGAAGCCCCCGGGATTGAAGAGAGGCCAGGAAGTTGCGCCAGTGACCCTCGGCCTCGCTGAGGGCGGCGCTGACACCGAGAACGGTGCGTTTCCCATCGGGGCCGATCCCGATGGCGATGAGGACGGCGCAGTCCAG
>JBIPMC010000184.1:0-4563 GCA_044369345.1 Terrimicrobiaceae bacterium | reverse complement strand
CGAAAACGATCTCTCCGGCGCGACGGGTTCCGTTTTTCAGCAAAAGCACATCCTCGGCCGAGCAGGCCAACGCGGAGGCGAAGAGAATGGAGATAAAAATTTTCATCATCCCTTGGCCGGGGAGGTTGGAGGTTGCGAGGGAGAAGACGGGGAGGTTGCGGATTTGGGCAAAGGGCCTCCGAGGGCTTGGAGGCGGTCCTTGGCGAGACGGAACTCCGGGGTTTCCTCAAGTTCGGAATTCTCTAGCATTTCCTGCAGGGTACGACGGGCCTTTTCTGGTTCCTTGATTTTTTCGAACGCAGCGGCGGCTTGGAAGTAGGACTTCGCGACCCAGGGCTTCCAGCGGCCATACATGTTGTAAACTTGGATGAAATACGGGATGGCCAGCTGGGGTTTATTTTCCGCCAGATAAATCTCGCCGGTTGTGAAAAGGGCCTGCGCCTTGATGTCGCTCCGGATGTTTTCGGCGCGCAGCAGGGCGTCGAGGGTCTTGCGGGCAGCCTCCCTCTCGCCGCGTTTGGATTGGAGATTGGCCAGGGAGAGCATGGTCGGGCCGTAGATCGCGGAGCCGAGGTTTTCGCGCTCGAAGCGCTTGTAGAGGGCGAGCGCGGCGGCCTCGTTGCCTTTTTTCAATTCGATGTCGCCCAGCGAGGCGAGGATGCGGTCCTTCTGGAGCGCACGGGGATTCCAACGCAGGGCGTCCCGGAGCATTTTTTCTCCTTCGGCATCGCGTCCCGACTCGATGAGGGCGTTGGCGATATCAACCAAAACGGCGGGGCTGGCATCGCGCACATCGGCGATGGCGGCGGCTTGGACGAGAAGATTCTTCGACTGGGCCGGATCGCGCATGCGCAGAGCCTGGGCCTGGGCCCAAAGAAGGCGGGTCTGGCGGGTTTTCTCGCCTTTCTGCGCGGCCTCGGCGGCTTTGTCGCGGAGGAGTGTGAGATATTGGATTTGCTCCTCGGGGGCGCGGTAGAAACGGGCCAGGGGCGTGAAGAGATCTTCCACCGAACGCATCGATGGGTCGTTCCCGAGATCTTGGATGGCCTTCCAGTAAAGTTCGCGGGCTTTGTCGGGCTGTTCCTGTCGGCGCCAATACCAACCGAGGTTCGCGATCGCCTCGCCCGCGCGCGGAGAGGCCGGATATTTCTCCAGGAAGCCCTGCATGAGGGCGCGGTATTGATCGTATTGTTCAAGAAGTTTGAGCGCCTCGGCGGTGCGGAACACGCCCTCTTCGTAAATCCGGGTGTCCTCGGTCGGGATTTTTTTGAGCTCGGCGACGCCGTCTTCGACGAAACCCTCGTTCATGAGTGCATTCGCGAGCAGGAGTCGGGCCTCGCTGTTTTCGGGCTCTCCGGGGAATTTTTCGAGATACGCGAGCAACTCGTCGATGGCGGCGGGGTATTTCTCCATTTGCTGGAGGCAATAGGCCTTCCGGAAGACGGCCTGGCCGGGATGAACGCCATCAGGTTGTTTGGCCAGGTACTCATCCATGAGCTTGCGGCACTGCTCGTATTGTTTGTCGAAAGAGTAGGCCATCGCGAGCCAATAGGTGGCGCCGTCCACACGCGGGTGCTTCGGGTAGCGTTGCAGGAAATCGCGAAAGGCTTCGGCGCTCTCCATGTTTTTTTCGCCTTGGAGCAAGGTAAATGCCCGCATGAGCCGTGCTTCGGGAGCCTGGGGCGAGTCCGGGAATTTCTCGGCGAGCTTCAGAAAGGCAGCCGCGGCCTCGTCGTTTTTCATCAAGGCCTGAGCCGCGCCGGATTCCATCAGGAGAACCTCGGGGAGGTTTTTGGAGCCGGGAAAACGCTGCGCAAAATCCTGTGCGGCGGCGGAGGTGTTTGGCCAATCCTGAAGCGTGCTCCAGCAGCGGACGACATTCACCGCCGCCTGCTCGGTGAGCTGGCCTGGCGGAAGTTCGGCGACCATTTTTTGCATTACGAGCGCGGCTTCTCGGTAGCGCTTCATTTGCAGGTAGGCGATTGCGAGGCGGAAGCGGACCATGGTGTCGAAGCCCTGAATCTTCCGAAAATTCTCGAGCTCGCGGGTGACATCGTTGACGAGTCGGGAGTAGACGATTCGCGTGTAGGGATCGCCGGTATTCGCCTCCGCCGCCTTCAGTTTGCTTCGCAGATCAGCGGTTCGGTTTTCCTGGTGCTTGATGAGGCGGTCGAAGGTCCACACGCGTTGCAGGCACTGGATCGCCTTGCGAAATTGTCCCTCCTCCAGCCATTTGGTGCCGATCCGAAGAGTGAGCGTTTGGAAGGAAATCAACTGCGCAATGTTGCCCATATTTGGGTATTCTTCGATGGCGAGATTCATCGCGCCGTCGAAGTCTCCGAGTTGCTCGAGGGCGTAGAGTTGAAAAATCACGGCGCGGCCGCGCGTGTCGGGTGAGAGGCTTCCCTTCAGCTTCGCGTAGTAATCAGCAGCCTCTTGGTATTTTCCCTCGAGAATGTAGGAGGTTCCAATGGTGGTGCGCGCCTCGGGGATGCGGGCAGCCGCAGGATTTCGGCGGACGAAGAGGCGATTTTTGTCCGAGTCCGGCGGGAAGAGGGCGATGAACTTCTCCATCGCCTCGCGGGCGCCGGCGTAGTTTTTTTCCTGAAGCTCGGCAAAGCCCAGCCAGAAGGTGAGATCCTGGCGTTGTGCATCCGAGAGTTTGGTCTGCGGGTTTGGCGGTTGCTTCTCAAAAGCAGCTTTGATCGCCTCGACCGCTCCGGTGAAGTTCGTGACCTGAATCTGACAAATCGCGATCGGATAAAGCGCGTTGAAACTGGCCACGGCAGCCTCGGGCGCCGAGCCGTAGTCGATTTGAAATTGCGAGTAGGCATCGAGAGCGGCCTTGTAATTTTTCTCGTCAAAAAATTTCTTCGCCTGCGCAAAAAGCTCGTCGGCCGTTCCGCCGGCCTGTGCGGCCGGAGCGACCGGTGCAGGCCCAGGCGCCTCTTTCTTCTCCTTTGCAGGCATATGCTCAACTGCCATCAGGATGGCGCTGAAGATTGTGAGGATTTTGAGGCCGCGGTTCATTTCGATAGCGCGGGAGGAGTTGGATTTATCTGACAATGCACCAGTGAAGCGGAAGCACAAAGATGTTGAAAATCTTGTCACAAATGTCACCTCGACCGGCGTAGGGGTTGCGTTCCGCGCGGGCGTGGCGTATGCAGATGCCTCCAATGGCCAAAGACGACTGTATTACGAGTGAGGGAATTGTGGTGGATGTGCTGCCCGGCACGCTGTTCCGGGTGAAGTTGCCGAACGACCATGTCATCCTCGCGCACATTTCAGGCAAGATGCGCAAAAATTTCATCCGGATCGTTCCCGGTGACAAAGTAAGCTTGGAGATTTCGCCCTACGATCTCTCCAAGGGCCGCATCACTTTCCGCGAAGCCGGGCCGATGCCGCCGAGGTAGCCGCAGGGCATCTCATGTTTGGAATGATCGCCGGCATCGATCTCGGCACCACCCATTCGCTCGCCGGTGTTATGGAATCCGGCTTTCCGATTCTTGTCGCCGACGAACAAGGCAGGCGGCTTACGCCCTCCGCTGTTTGGTTTGGAAAACCTGGCGAGGCATTGGTCGGGTGGCCGGCGCTGGATAAACGAGACGACGCCCCAGCGCGTGTCGTGACCTCGGTGAAACGACTGATCGGTCGCCGGGCATCAGAAAAAAACGAACCGCTTCCCGCCTATCCCGTCGGGCCCGGCGCCGGAGGCTGGACGAATGTTTTGATCGATGGCGTCGCGCGTTCCCCCGAGGAAGTTTCCGCCCAAATCCTTGCCAAGCTCAAAGCCGATCTCGAGCGGGCCTGCGGCCAAGCCGTCGACCGTGCAGTGATCACCGTGCCGGCCTATTTCAACGACGCCCAGCGCTCCGCAACGAAATCCGCCGGGGAGTTGGCGGGTTTCACCGTCGAGAGGCTTCTCGCCGAACCCACCGCCGCCGCGCTCGCCTACGGGTTGGACCGCCTCGGTGAAAAAGCCCGCGTGGCTGTTTACGACCTTGGCGGCGGCACATTTGATGTCTCGATTCTCGAACTCAACGCGGGCGTGTTCGAAGTCCTCGCCACGAATGGCGACACCCGCCTCGGCGGGGATGATTTCGACGAGGCGCTCGCGGCAGGGTGGGGGATCGGGGTTTCCGAGGCCCGCCAAATTAAATACGCGCTGAGCGATTTGGAGAGCGTGGAGTTTTCTGGAAAAATACGGACGCGCTCCGAGTTGGAGGCGGTCTGCCGACCCATCGTCGAGCGCACCCGAGCGCATTGCCTCCGTTCTTTGGCCGACGCCCGGCTGGAAGCTGCGGATTTGAATGCCGTCGTTCTCGTTGGTGGCGCCACACGGATGCCTCTTGTGCGGGCATTTGTCGCCAAACTTTTCGGCCGCGAACCCGATACCAGTCAGCACCCCGATGAGGCCGTCGCGCTTGGAGCAACTATTCAGGCGGGGATCCTCGAGGGCTCTCTCCAAAACCTCACGCTGCTCGATGTCACTCCGCTTTCCCTCGGCATCGAGACATTCGGCGGGTTGATGAATGTCATCATTCCGCGCAACACGACCATTCC
>JBIPMC010000183.1:0-4564 GCA_044369345.1 Terrimicrobiaceae bacterium | reverse complement strand
CCCGCGTGCCCGTATTGGCCGATCTGAAGCCCAGTGGTCGTTATTTAATGAGCGAGCTTGTCGCCATCGGCGGCATCCTTCCAATGATGAAAACCCTCCTTGCTGAGGGCCTGCTCCACGGCGATTGCTTGACCGTCACCGGCAAGACACTCAAACAAAACCTCGCTCCCTTCAAACCCTATGCAAAAGGCCAGCAGATCATTCGTCCGATCAGCGACCCTGTTAAAAAAGACAGCCACCTCGTTATTCTCAAAGGGAACCTCGCTCCCGCCGGTGCCGTCGCCAAACTCACGGGCAAGGAGGGCGAGAAATTCTCCGGCAAGGCCCGCGTGTTCGACTCCGAGGAAGCAGCTCTGCAAGCGGTCCTCGGTAAAAAAATCAAAAAGGGCGATGTGATTGTGATCCGCTACGAAGGACCGCACGGAGGTCCCGGTATGCGCGAGATGCTTTCCCCTACAAGTGCTGTCATGGGGCTCGGACTCGGCAAAGATGTCGCGCTCATCACCGATGGCCGTTTCTCCGGAGGCACGCATGGCTTTGTTGTCGGGCATATCACGCCAGAGGCTTTTGACGGCGGCCCGCTGGCGATTGTCAAAAACGGCGACCCGCTCACGATCGACGGAGTGAATCATGAGCTCACTCTCGACATCCCCGCCAAGGAGATCGCGGTTCGGTTGGCAAAGTGGAAGCAGCCCAAGCCCCGCTACACGCGGGGCGTCCTTGCCAAGTTTGCCAAGCTCGCTGCCACGGCCTCGGAAGGTGCCGTTACAGACAAATCCCTTTAATTCTCCGTGAGGCAATACTCGGCAAATCCCATGCAGGCGGCGGCCTACCACCGCTATGTCACCTCGCCCACCGGAGCCGGGTCGCAAGTGCAGGTCTCGATCAGCTTCGGCGAGAGCGTGAATTCCGAATTCCTCCGTCACGCCTGGCAGGTCGTCATCCAACGCCACCCGATCCTTCGCTCCGCGTTTTCAAAGTCGATTGACGGCGTCGTCGTGCGCGAGGCCGATAAAGGTGATCCTCACTGGATTTCCCTCGATTGGCAGAGCATCCCCATGGAGGAGATTCCGGAAAAATGGAACGCGCTTGTGGCTGCCGATGCTTTGGTGGAATTCGAGCCGATTTCACTGCCGCTCGTCCGATTTCACGAAATCCGTCTTCCCGGTGGGGGAGCGCATTATTTGCTCACGACGCCTGCGTTTTTGCTGGATGAATTTTCGATCACGCGGGTGCTTCTGGATTTGCTCCTGACGCTCGGCCAATCCCCGCTGGCCGCGCCGGGAAATCCTCCCGAGTCCATGCCGGCAAAAGGTTGGCGCGAGTTTATGGAGGGAGCGGCCGCGCCGATGCGTTTCGATCCACGATTTGGTGATGGGGCATTTGTTCGTGCCTCCCTTTTGCTCGACCGCACGGGCACCTCGGTCTTCTCGAAGTTTTGCCACGACAACGACCTCGAAGAGAGTCTCGCGATCCGATGCCTTTGGTCGCTGCTGCTCCGGCGGTTTGGGGCCTTTGGAAACCTCATGCTCTGTCGTTTCGAAGGGCGAGGGGAGTCAACCGAGGCGGGCTTTTTCCAAAATCAACTGCCGATCGTGCAGTCATGGCAGGGCTCTGTTGGCGACTGGCTCGATGCGGCGCAGTTACTCGAGGACACGGTGGCCGAAAACATCTGGATCCAAGCCGACGAGGTTTTGCGCGCGGCCGGTCTGGATTTTCCTGTCACGGACATCGAAACCTCCTTCATTTGGCGCGGGGCCTCGATGAATGACATTATCCACACTGCGCTTCCACGCTGGATCAATTTCGACGGCCAGATTCAACCGGTGCGCCCTCGCGGTTTTTCTCTCGAAGCCAGGCCCGGGACAAGATTGGAACTCACAATCTCCGGACCTTTTTCCACGGAAGGTGCGGCCAAGCAAATCCTCGCGCGACTCGCCTTCCTGATCAACGGCCTAGCCGCTTCTGCCGTGAAGCCTGTTTCCCGCCTGCCTGTCCTTCAGCCCGAGGAAATCCAAACGCTCCGTCAATGGTCGCACGGTCCCGCGCAGCCGGCCTACAGTGGAACGCTCATCGATGCCTTCCGCCGCCATGCTGTTGCATCTCCCGAGCGGATCGCCGTGCGTTGTGGCGACTTTGCGATGACTTATGGCGAGCTCGACAAGATGTCCGATAAGCTCGCAGCACATCTCCAAAGGTCCGGCGTCTCTGGCGGTTGGCACGCGGCGGTTATACTTTCTCCATCGGCATGGATCGCAGTCGCCACCCTCGGAAACTGGAAAGCCGGAAACTCCTGCCTCGCCATCGACCCGGACGCTACGCCGGATTGGATCGAGCAAACCCTCTCCTCGCATGATGTTGCGCTTGTCATTTGCGCTTCCGCGAGCGCGTCGCATATCGATACCAGCCATCGTCGGCGGATTGTGATCGATGAGGAGTGGGAGACTCTCGAGGAGGATTCCGAGCAAACGGCCAACCCGGCCCCGGATGTGCTTGCCGCCTCGATCGGAGGACATCAAGACACGCCACCTCCGTTGATTCGCGCCCTAACCCATGGAATGCTTCTTTCAGCAACTTTGGAAGCCGCCCGCCTGCTGAATTTCCGTGCGGGGGATGTCTTTTTGGTGAAGTCCGCCGCTGGTGGCGGGGCGTTTTTTGACGAGTGGCTGATTCCTCTTGTTGCCGGTGGGACGGCTTTTGTTTTTCAGGGGGACTCGCGCGAGCATACCGCCGCACCGGTGACCCACCTGCGTTTGACCGCACCCGAGTGGTCTAATCACGCCGCCGCTTGTTTGAACGGTGGGAAGGCTTTTTCGGAAACGATCCGCTCGGTCGCGATCGAGGCCGGAAATCCCCTGCTCAACAGCGCGCTGATCTGGGCCCGCCGCTATCAGAATCAGATTAAGCAAACGATCTTCTTCAGCCCTGCTGGGCTTTGCGGTCTGGGTTTCGCAGGCGGTATTCGAAAAGACACGCCGCGACTGCCTGTGGGCAAACCGGCGGCGGATGTGGAGATATCGCTCGTGGATGGTGATGGCCTGGAAATTCCCGGCGGCTGTCTCGGCAAAATTCATTTTAAATTCCCCGGTTGGCGAAGTCTGCCAGATGCCGAGGGGCGTCTCGGTCTCGATCTCGGAATCAATGGCTGGCGCGATGGTCAGGGTGATCTTTTTCTTGAGAGGGGAGAGCATCAGGCTCCATCGATTCCGGACCATGCCGCGATTCGTGCGGCGCTGCCCTTTGAAAAAAAAGTCGTGGATGTCCATGTTGGCGCCTCGATTTTCGTTCTTTCCAACGAGGAAATCTCGGGCGCTGTTTCCCTTCCCGAATGGCCATTGAACCCGGCGGGCTGGATTGATGAATCAGCCCTTCCTCGAACTTCGCCTGAATACCCAATCGACTCGGAGCCCCAAGCTGCGTCTCCATCTCCTCGCCGAGCATCTTCTGTAGAGAGTTGGACTCCTTTGGTGATGCTCCAGAATGGCAGCCCGGAACGCCCTCTGATTTTGGCCCACGGTGCAAGCGGTTCGTCTGAGATTTATCGCGAGCTTGTTGAGGCGATCGGTCCAGGTCGCCGGATTTTTGGCATTACGGCGCGCGGACTCGCGAATCCTGAAGCCTGCCATCCGAACATCGAGACCGCCGCCGCCCAATATCTCGCCGCGATTGCCGAGGAGGAGCCTTCCCCGAACTACCAACTAGCTGGATACGGTTTTGGCGGAGCGCTCGTTCTCGAAATGGCCCGCCAACTCCAATCGGTTGGTCGTGCGCTGCCGGAATTGGTTTTGATCGGATGCACGCCGCCCCAGCCTCAGCAACAGGAAGGGTGGCTGAATCGCCTGAAAAAATCTTTCAAACGTTCGAAGGGGCCTGTGCAGATCGAGCCGCAGAATCCTGAAAGCGAAACCGTCTTCCGCCACGAGGCCTTGTGGCGCAGCTACCGGTTCCCCGTTTCTGAATTCCCGGTCAAAATCATTCTACCCTCGAACCTCAGAGAGGAGATTCCAGCGGAATGGTTGGAATTGGTGCCGTCTGCGGAGATCGAATTTACGCGTTCGTTGTGGTCCGGCATGCTGGCCCGACCTGCGGTAAAACGCGTGGCCTCAATTCTCAACACCGTTGCCGTCGCCGAGGTGTCCGAGCATTAGCCGCGCCGCTTGCGTGCCTGCTCGATGATCACCTCCGCAAATTCAGGAGCGGAACCAATCGCTCCGCTGTAAAACAACGCCTTCCCGTGCAAATGATGCGGGTTTTCACGAAAGATATCACTCCGGCTGGCCGCCGGGCCGACTTCCTCGCGAATCCCAAGTAGCACTGGGATATCCTGATAACTATGCAATCCATCGGAAATGAAAAATGGAACTACGACCACATTCGGTTTGCTCGCCAACAAGTGCCACTCGGAGATAAGAGGTTCCTCCTCCATGTAGGCCGGAAAAACCTCGGCATACTCGCCAGCGGACGCAATCTGCTCTGCTTGCCAGCGAGCGGCAGCGGCGGAGTTCGCGTCCAGCCCGGTTCCATGGCCGACGATGAACAGACTGGTTTCGGCGGGAGGCATCTC
>JBIPMC010000418.1:0-4589 GCA_044369345.1 Terrimicrobiaceae bacterium | reverse complement strand
TGAATCCTAAGCATATTGAAAAAATTACTGATAAACAACGTAGAGCGATCGCACCGTATAATTTTGTTGAACTTCCTGAGCAAATAGTACCAGCACAACAACCTTTACCAGAGGGTGACAGGTATTATACTCATCTTCATACAGGTAGAATTGATTGTACTTTAACTACAGAATCACCTCTTTATATCCGTTGTGGACTAACCCCAGAACAATTCAAAGAAGCTAAAGAAGCTAAAGATTTACCTGAATTTTTCTATCTTGATCCTGAAACTAAAAAACCTGTACTTCCAGGTAGTAGTTTAAGAGGAATGTTACGAATTTTAGTAGAAATTGCTAGTTTTAGTAAAATTGAGCAAGTCTCAGATGCTCAAAAGTTCTTTTTCCGTGCTGTTGCTGCGAATAATGTAGATGATCCTTTGAAAAATCAATATAGTAATGCGTTAGGAAATCAAGGTAAAAATGTTAAAGCTGGTTATCTTTGTCAACAAGGACGTAATTGGTTTATTCGTTCAGCATTATCCATTGATAATAGTCAATCCTTTGTTTGGATTAAAGAAAAAGTTGCTAAATCAGCAATTAACGAATTAGTTGTAATGGAGAATATCAAAGAATATAGACCTCAATATATTCAAAATATAAGTTTTGAGGATATTATTACTAAAAATGGGCGTAAATTTGCTCAAAAAATTAGTAGAAATTCGCAAAAATATCAATATATAGGAGTTTTAGTTACTGCTGGTAATATGCTTGAAGGCGCACCAGAAGGAACAAAATGTAATAGAACAAATCATTGTTTGATTCAAGAACCTAATGCTCAAGCAGAATTAATTCCTATTAGTAATGATGCAATTCGAGATTATCTCAATGCTTTAACTCCTTTTCAAAAAGACCAACCTTTTAATCAAGAGATGGGTGTTTTAAAAAATAATCGTGTTATTTTTTATATTCAACCTAAAAATGGACAAGAAGTAACTTTATTTGGTCAAAGTCCCAATTTCCGAATACCCTATATTCCTCAAGGAAAAACAAAAGCAGCATCAGCTATTGATTTTATTCCTGATCATTTAAAAGATACTAAAACTATTGATTTAGCTGATGCAATTTTTGGATGGGTAAGGCGAGAAAAACAAGAAGATAGAAAAAATCAAAGTCGAGCAGGTAGAGTTTTTGTTGGTGATGCAATTTGTCAGCAATCAGCAAGTGATGATATTTGGTTAACTGGAAATCAAGATACTTCTCTTACTCCTCAAATATTAGCAAGTCCAAAACCGACAACTTTTCAACATTATTTAGTTCAAACTGATGTTGAAAAGAAAAATTTAAAGCACTATGCTAGTAACCCAAATAAAGAAACAGTAATTAGAGGTCATAAATTATATTGGCATAAAGGGTCAAATCCTGATATTAAACATTCTGATCTAACGAATGTATCGGATAGCCAAACAACTCAAATTAAACCAATTAAAGCTGGTGTAAGTTTCAAATTTACGATCAACTTTGAAAACTTGACTGATGTAGAATTAGGTGCTTTATTATGGGTTTTAGATAAAGCTACAGGTGATTATCGCCTTAAATTAGGAATGGGTAAACCTTTAGGTATGGGCGCTGTTCAGATTCAATATGACCTTTATTTAAGCGATCGCACTAAACGTTACAATCAATTATTCAACAATGATAACTGGGAAGTTGCTGAAACTATTGAACAAGATCTTCCCTATCAACAATGTTTTGAAAATCATATTTTAGAAAAACTTCTGCAAATAGGTAGATTTGAGGACATTACTAGAATTAAGATGCTCTTAGCCATGCTTAAGTGGGATAAAAAACCATCTTCAGAATATCTTGAAGTAAGACGTTATATGGAAATTGAACGTAAACAAGAACCGCGAATTGGTGATGATCCTAATGAATATAAACATCGTCCAATTCTGCCAACGCCTTTGGATGTAGCTAAACCACAAGCATCTCCAGAATTTTTAGAAGAGCAAGAAATTGATGCAATAGTTATGGATATTCAAGAACAACAAGTACAAAAAGGAAAAAAGACTCAACTAAGAACAACAATTGTTTATAAAATTGAAGGTTCTGATTCTCAAGCAATAGAAGAAGTTAATAAGCAAAAAGTATTGTTATATAAAGGGGATATTGTTAAAGTAAGGATTGTTAAAATTCAAGGCAATAGTATTAGGAAAGTTAAGCGTGTTGACTCAAATTAATCCCCTATTTCAAACTCTCACCAACTTCCCCCCCCGTCAATTCCAACAGCAAACGATCGCCCATCTCCTCAACCGTCAAGACGTGCTTCTACGCGCTCCTACCGGGTCAGGAAAAACAGAAACGGCGGATCGCCCCTTTTCTCTTCGCCAAACCCCTAAAACTCGATTTTCCCAATAAACTCATCTACGTTGTTCCCTTAAGAACCCTAGCTAACAGTTTACGCCAACGCACAGAAACCCTAATTAACAATTGGTCAACCCATTATCCCTTATCTCGACCTTTAACCGTTACCTTGCAAACGGGAGAAAACCCAGAAGACCCTCGTTTTGAAGGAGATATCATCTTCTGTACCATTGACCAAATGTTAAGTAGTTTTCTCAATATTCCCTACTCCGTTGGTCGTGGGTCTGCGAACGTGAATGCTGGGGCTATTTTTGCCTCTTATTTAGTTCCAACTCCCTACGCGATTAAAATGGCGCTGTTGAAAGTGTTATTAGAAGGGGAAGGTAAGACAAATTTAACGAATTTTGACCGTTGGATTAAAGGGGAATTTAGTTGGATTCGAGACTTACAAATCTTTATCCAACCGCCAGAACGTTTAGTGGTTAATCGCAATGGTTATAAACTGCGGTATTATGACCAAACTGCCGATAAAGCCGATAAAACTAGACCAACTGTACCCATGCAAGATGGTTTTGTTTTTCGGGAAGGCTATATTTAGAAGGGAAGTTACAGATTTGTTGTGGCCCCACTTCTCGCTGTTTAGAACTAAAGAAATTATTAGCTCAAATTAACTATTTTGGCAAACGAGGGTGTTTTTTTCAATATTTACCGGAAGAAACCCAAGAAACAGTTATCCCTCAATTTCAACCCCGTCCTGAACAAAGTTTTGTAATACAGCCAATGGATGACTTAGGATCTAAAACAACCTTTAACAAAATCAATCCCTACTCTAATGATAAAGCTCAATTAGACAAAGACCGAGTAATTTCCCCTGGACTATTACCCTTACAACTAATTGCCAGTAGTGCTAAATATGACATTTACCGACGAAATTAATTCTACCATTGCCGGATTGAATATTGTGTTACAACCTAGTAACAAAACCAATACGACACCATTAACCACTTGGTTATCTGATTTAGAATTTTCTCCGACTTGGATACCTTTAGCAAAACATAATGGTGTTCATAAAGTTTTAGCGGCTTTACCTGATTGTAGAAAATATCCTGAGCTTTTACAGCAGATTTTCCAACAAATTAGTTTAGGGACAGTGCTGGAATGGCAGGGAAAATCGTTTGAATTAACGGGAGTCGAGATTGATAATCATGACTTACACGTTTTAGAAATTGCTGTTTTTGCCTCAGAAATTTTACCCTATACTTTAGGACGGGCGATTCATGCTCAATGCTTTCAATGGTTAACGAATACCAGTCCTGATTTAGCAGAAAAACTGCATTTTCAAGATCCTCTCCCCCTGACTTTAGCAACGAAACCCAGTCCCTCTCGAAACCAAATTTATATCAGAATTGGGATATTGCAACGGCAATTATTTGCCCCTCTATTATTGGGGATGAGTCGAGATATTGGCAATGATATTACCTTAACAAAAATTCCTTGCCGTTTAGGAAAATGGATTGATATTAAACATTCTGTTAGTTATGAAAGTTTAATGCAAGTCCCTGCTAAAAATATCATTGAATTGGAATTTCTATCGCCTACTAGCTTTAAACAAGGAGAAAGAGTTCAACCCTTTCCATTACCGGAATTAGTGTTTTCTAATCTGCTGCGCCGTTGGAATAGTTTAGCACCCGAAGCTTATCGATTACCTACGGTGGAATGGCAAGGATTTATTTGTGCGTATGACTTAAAAACGGTGGCTTTGAAAATGAAATCTGACCCCGAAATTGGGGCTAAAGGATGGATACGTTATCAATTTCTAGATCCTCAACAAGCTCAAATTGCCACAACTTTATCTCATTTCGCTGGTTTTGCTGGGGTAGGACGTAAAACTTCGATGGGAATGGGTCAGACAAAAATCAATCAGTAATTAAGAAATCGGGTTTCTTTTAGGTGAAGATTTCTGAAGCGAACGATTACTTATGGTTCTGAACAACCCCGTCAAGATAATGCCATTGTTATGAGAAAATCGCTATTGACAAGGGATTGCCTTTGGTTTACTATAAATTTCGGGAATCAAAGCGGGAGCCAAAACCTGGGGGGATTCCCGAAAAATGCTAGAACCTTGAAAATTCAATAGTTTTTACTTTTGAGTTCGGTTATTTATTGCTAATTTATTGCAATAACAAAGGCTGAAATGAGGCAAAAAATGAGGTTCCCGAAAAGTGGCTTCAGAATGCCCGGTCTGTCTG
>JBIPMC010000181.1:0-4598 GCA_044369345.1 Terrimicrobiaceae bacterium | reverse complement strand
ACATTTTCGACTGCGACGGCACGCTCGCCGACAACATGCCGCTCCACTACCGCGCGTGGTCGCGGGCAATGGCGGATTTCGGCGGCAAATATCCCGAAGAGCTTTTTTACGAATGGGGCGGTCGGCCGACGGCGCATATTGTTGCGGCCTTGAATGAACGGTTCGGCCTTGCAATGGATGTCGAGGCGGTTGTTCGGCAGAAGGAGAAATACTACTTCGAGATGATCCCGGAGGTTCAGCCGATGGCCGAGGTGGTCGAGTTCGCGCGGGCAACGCGGGGAAAGGCCCGCCTCTCCGTGGCTTCCGGTGGACATCGCGAAGTCGTGCTCGCGACGCTGCAGGCGATGCAAATTCTTGATTGGTTCGACGCCGTGGTTTGCGCGGAGGATTACGAGCGGGGAAAACCCCATCCCGATCCGTTTCTGCTGGCGGCGAAACTCATGGCTGTGCCGCCTACGGAGTGCATCGTCTTCGAGGACAGCCCCACAGGGATCGAGGCGGCGAAGGCAGCAGGCATGGCGTGGGTTTTTGTCCGTTCACCGCATCATCATGGAAAATCCTTCGCCACCGCCTGAGCGAATCTGGTTGCGGGGGGACGGGCTGGCCGCGCTGGTGTCGGCCGCCATCGCGGGCTCGGTGTATTTTTGGACAGCCGCGCCAAATGTCACGCTGCTCGACTCGGGCGAGTTCATGGTCGCGGCGCAGCATTTCGGCGTTCCCCACCCGACTGGCTACCCTCTCTGGACCCTGCTTGCATGGCTTTTCCAACTTCTCCCGCTCGGCAATGCGGCCTGGGAGATCAATCTCTTTAGCGGGCTTTGCGGAGCGTTGGCGGTTGGGTTGGCGGCGGCGCTTTTTTCGAGCTCCACTCGCTGGATGCTCGGCGAGCGGGTCGCGCGCTGGCGCGGGCTGAACTTTATAGTCTCGGTCACAGTCGCCCTGCTTTTCGCATTCAGTTTTTCAATGTGGTCGCAGGCCGTGATCGCTGAGGTTTACACGCTTCACGCCCTGTTGATCGGTCTCTTTCTGACCTCGCTTTATGTCTGGCTGAGGCGGCCAGGGAGTCTTTGGCTACTCATGCTGCCGTTCTTTCTGCTGGCGCTCTCTTTCAGCAACCACCAACTCAGCGTGGCCTTGGCGCCGCTTCCGCTTATGGCGGTGCTGCTCGTGAGGCGGGAGATTTTCTGGGATCTGGTCGTGGCCAGCGCGATGACGACCCTGCTGGTGTATCTGGGATTCGCAATTTTGTCCGAGGAATCGCCGGTTCTCAAAACAGCGATCCGGTTTTTCTACTGCGTGATGGTGGGATTCGGCGCTTTGGTGGTGCTGAAGCGCTTTCGCGTGGAATGGCGGCTCGTGGCTTATCTGCCGTTTGTCGTGGTGCTCGGGCTTCTGCCGTATGCCTACATGCCGCTGGCCTCTTCGACGAACCCGCCGATGAATTGGGCCTACACGCGCACGGCGGAGGGGTTTTACTTTTCCTTCAACCGCTCGCAATACGGCGGCAGCCTCTCGGAGCAAAGCCTGCGTTCGCTTGGCAAATTCATGGGCACTTCCGGAACCGCCAGGAAGCCGGAGGGCGATACCCCCGACCTGCCCTCACGGGGAATCCTGGAGCGCCTGCAAGAGTGGGTTGGGTTTTTTTGGTGGAAGCTCGGCGTGAGCTTCACGCCGCTGGGTGTGCTCGCCTACTTCCTCGCGCTTGTGGTCGTGCTGAGGCTGCGCGATGTGGCGGCGAGGACTTGGATTTACCTGCTCGAAATCGCCTTCGTGCTCGCCGCGATCCTTCAACCTGTGGCCGACGGCGCCTCGATCGATGCTTCCGGTTGGTGGCTACAAATGCCCTACCACACATACACGAATCTCATCTTCGCGCTTCTAGCCGGGCTGGGTTTTGTCGCCGGGGCGCTTTGGTTTTTCAGCCGTGCGCCGCTCTTGGCTTGGGTCCGCTTCGGTTTGTTGGTGCTGCCGTTGTGGCCGCTTGATCTCAACCACGACGGCTGCTCCCAGCGCGGGCGTTGGTTCGGCTGGGAATATGGCCACGACATGCTAAAGGATCTGCCGAAGGGGAGTGTCATTCTTGGTGGCACCGACCCTGGCCGGTTTGTGCCGACCTACATGATTCTCGGCGAAAGTTTGCAGCCTGCGGCGGTGAAGCGAGACGGGGCGTTCGACCGGCGCGACCTTTATATCATCACACAAAACGGCGTCGGCGACCCCCTCTACCGGAAATACCTTGCCGACCATTACGGGCCGGATCGTCCGCAGCCTGCGAATCCCTTTGAGCGCTGGCTCGGCCGCGACACGATGTATCCGGAGAAGCCTTTGGTTTTTCCCGCCGAGGCGGAAATCAAGGCCACCGTGGACAAAGAAATGGATGAGGCTGCGAAGCGCGGGGAGTTCGAGCCATCGATTCCCCACAGCGTGGTGATGCGATTGATCTGGGAGAAAAATCGCGACGCGCACGAGTTTTTCGTGGAGGAGAGTTTCCCGCTTGAGTGGTCTTACGACCACGCCGAGCCGCACGGGTTGGTTTACAAAATCCATCGCGAGCCGCTGAAGAAAATCCCAGCCGAAGCAGTGCGTGGGGATTTTGAATTTTGGAATGCCTATTCCCAAAAACTCCTTTCGAATCCGGGCTATTTGCGCGACTACGATGCCCAGCGCTCGTTCTCCAAACTTCGCGCAACGGCGGGCAATCTCTATCGGCACCACAAGATGGATGCCGAAGCCGAGCGTGCCTACCACCAATCCCTCGCGTTGTGGCAGGGCAACGGCGAGAGCTTGAACGGGCTCAGTAAAATGCTCTGGGAGCGGGCGGATTTTGATGCCGTCATCGCGATGTTCCAAGCCGCAATCGACAAGGATCCGAATAATATCGCCCTCTGGCGGATGCTTTTGATCGCCGAGAACCGGAAGAAACTTCAGGGCCAGATTGCGGAACGCGAGTCGGCGTTGCTCAAAAAACCTGATAGCCGCGAGGACGCCATGGTGTTGTTGGGACTGCACTCCACCTCGGGCGATGAAAAGGCGCTGAAGGCGCTTCTTGAAAAATCGATCAAAGATTTTGCGAAGGATCCCTTGTTCCTAAAGGCTGCGGCGGATTGTGCGGAAGCGGTCCGAATGCCTGCTCTTGAACTTAATGCTGCGCAGGCTCTTGCAGCGTTCGATCCTAAAGAAGCCGAAAACCAATACCGCCTTGCGAAAGCCGCTGCCAAAAACAACGATAAAGCGCTTTGCCTTGCCGCCGCGCGGCGCGCCATCGAGTTGGGCGGTCTGCCCATGCGAGAGGGCTTGTCGAAAGCCGAGGTTTTCAACCGCTACCGCGAGGATGTGGATTTTCAAGAACTGCTCAAGACTCCCAGCAGCGGGATGAGATGAGTTAGTGAGCGGGGGCCGTTTGCGCCATCGTTGCGGACTGCGGGCATTCGGGGGCGGACTTTTCCAATTGGCGGAACCACGAGCGCCAGCCTTCGCGAAATTCGAGTCCGAGCCAGAGGGCAAAGCCATCGAAGACGGTGCGGAAAAGCTGGCCGAGGCGGAAATTGAAACCGGGCACGAGATCGCGGTGGCCTTGGTTGTTTTTTCCAAACTCTCCGCGAGCCCGACGCATGCGCGCCATCTCGGCGAGTCGGCGGTTGTAGAGCGCCATCAAGCGAAAGAATGGCCCTGCCTGCCACGGCGAGAACGGCGGCATTTCGAGCATGTGCGGGCCGGCCTGGAAAAGGAACCGTGCGACATAAAGGTAGTAGCTGGCGATATCGAGGCGGAAGGCGACGCGCATCAGGTCGTGGTCGCCGAGGTATTCGTATTTGTTGCGGTAGAGCGCGCCAAACATCCGCTCGTAGCTCACACGGAAGTCGCGGTTGTGCTTGTCGACCAGTGGTGCCAAATCCTCCCCAGTGCGCCATTTGGTAACGAGCGCAACGGTGGCCGAGACGGTGTAGGCGATCCAATCCATGCCGGGACTGTAAAGCGGATCGAGGAAAGCCGAAGCGTCGCCGACGAGCGCGAATCCATCCCCGGCGAACTTTTTGGAAAAATATGGAAGGTTGCGGCGGAAATGCACATCGCCTTCGACGAACTCGGCGTCCTTCATCATCTCCTGCGCGGCGGGATGGCGGGAGAGGAACGAGCGAAGTTTCTCGCCGACGGTGGCATCGCCTTTTTTCCAATCAGCGAGGCGTTGGTCGATCACGGCGCCAATGCTCACTTCCCCGCCTTGGAGCTGAATCCACCAAGCCCACCAGCCTTCGCCGACAAAGTGGTTCGTGGCTGTTCCCCGGATTCCGTAGAACCCCTTGCCCCAATTGGAATCGCCTGTGTCGAGGCCGTCCCAGTCACCGGTGTTTTTCCAGCGCGACCAGACAGCGAGCGTGGGATGGTCGGTGTTCGGCCGCATCCAGCCGTTGGCGCGCGCGAGTTCGGCCTTGAGGCCCGAGGCGTCCACCACCCAGCGCGCGCGCAGGCTTTTCTCGACTCCATCGGAAGAAAGAACCACCTGCTGCTGACCGCCGTCATGGAGCTTGATGGATCTGACTTGGGCGGGGCGCAAGAGCTCGGCTCCGGCTGCAACGGCTCGGCGGAGCATTTCCTCG
>JBIPMC010000430.1:0-4610 GCA_044369345.1 Terrimicrobiaceae bacterium | reverse complement strand
AATTTGCGTTATTGGCGTTCGAAGAAGGCTGATTATTGGCGTTCGAAGAAGGCTGATTATTGGCGTTCGAAGAAGGCCGATTACTATCGACGCCGACGATCTCCGCGATCCTGCGGCACGCGAATGTCTTGGGATCGCTTCCTCGCGGGGGCGCGATCGATATGTACTCGCCCTCGACCTTCCCGAATCCCCGAACGAAGGTCTCGAGCGCTTCGAGACTCATGTCCGCGCACCGCGTCTCGCCGATGAAAAGCGCGCCGCCGTCTTCGGGGCGCCGCGACACGATATCTCGCGCGCGAACGAACTGGATGTCCGCACACATGGTCTCCTTGGTCTTCTTGACCACCTGGCCGTGCCGAGGCGAGAGGACCGTGGGAATGCCGAGCGCCGCCAGTGCGTCTTCGATGGTCTTGACCGTCTGTTTCGCGCACTGTTTCCTGTCGAGGAGGAGCCGGCCCTTGGCGTCGACGCTCACCTTGATGATGGCGTTGGCGTTGGCGTTGTTTCGAACCGGTGCGGCGGCCGCGACGGCGAGACCGGGGTAGCGCGCGACGAGCCGAGACGGCACGGGAACTCGCGCCTTGGCATAGGCCTTGGCGATGCCCTCGATGGATTTGACGTCTTTGAAGCAGCACGGGAATCCCTGGGGATTGGGCCGAACGTGCATGCCGTCGGGGCACGCGCCCTCGAAATCGTTGGGGACCGGGATGCGATCCGGGGGTTTGCACGTCGTGCCGTCCGTTCGCCCCGCGCGTTTCGGCTCGACGGGTCGTCGGTCGGCGCCGCGGTGCTCTGGCGGCGCGCGATTCTGCGGCGCCCTATTTTGGAGAAAGAGGTCGGCCGCCCGGCGCTGCAGCGCGGCGTCGAGCGTCGAGTACGCCTCGAACCCGAGATGCGCGTCCGCCGTGCCCGTGATCTGCATCGAGCCCGTGTTCCACACGATGACGTCGAGAATCCTGCGCGCGGGGAGGACGCGCTCGTACTCGTGCACGAGCCCCGCGTCGCCGACGAACTGGATATTTCCGGAAATGAAATCGACGATGGCGTCGACCGCGGTCGATTGACCGGGCATCGCGCGTTCCCGAACTTCCCGGGCGTGCCGAATCACGTGCGGAAATTTCGACGCGCCAAGTCCCGTGAGTCTGACGTTTTTGAAAACGCTCTGCACAACGCCCGAATACGTCATCCACGGCGCGAGGTCCTCCGCCGTGCGTCTCGAAAAGATTTTGAAATCGAAGGGCGCCGGCGGTCCCGTGATGGAATCGACGGGCACGACCGTGTAATTCGCCGACAACGATTCGAGCACGTCTTTGATGACGACGACGGCCGCGTTGTCGTAATACATGCTTCGCGCAAACTGCCGCTTCGTCGTTCCCGACATGGACAGGTTCGAGATCGCGAATCGCCCGGTCGATCCGAGCGCGTCCCCGAGCGCCGCGGCGGCCGCTGGAAGGAGGACGGTCTCGAGATCGCGGCGTCTATTTTCGAGACTCGTCATCGACGAGATATCTACAAAGTGCATCTTGAGACTCAGGTTGAAGATGACGCTTCCGGAAGAATAAACCGTCGCGTGACATTTAAAGACCCTGCCGCCGACGTCGAGCGTTCCGTACAATCGCATCCACTTGACCATCGACGCGTAATTCATCGAATAATTTCCGGAGATGTTTTCTCCCTCTTTCCATCTGAACAAAAATCCCCCGCCACTCCGCGCGACAAATTGTCCCCGACCGAAGATCGCCTCGTCGATCGTCAATCCGCCGGTCTTTGCGGTTCTCACGAACGCGTCGAATCGATTCAGGAGATTTTCGAACCGAATCGGCGCGAACGTCGCCTTGGCCAACGCGAGGTCGATCGTCAGCGGCGATAAAAACGTAATCATAATTAAACGCGGGAAAAAAATTTGCATAGCGAAGATTTTGCGATGCCGTACCGCGCGATGAGTTCGTCAAAATCCAGGCCGTAATCGCGCGATATCATTTCCAGAAGATCGATGTTCGCGCGCACGACGGCGGTCGCGACCGAACCGACGATGGCTGCATACCGTTTCGTCACTTCTCTCTTTGCGATTCTGATGACTGCGTCTGAAGACATCTTTTCATGTTCCTTCGTTACATGCACTCCTCCTTTATATCATTTCTTCTTCGTGACCAAACAGGGCGCGTTCAAGCATCTTCTCGAGATCGTCGTCGTCGTCGTCAACAACGGGTTCGTGCTTCTTGCAATAGCAGGATCCATTGGCCGCGGGACGCTTGCATCGCTGCTTCTTCTTCTCGTTGATCGCGACGCACTGGGGCTTTCTTGACTCCTCGATGTCGGGTTCTTCGGGGGTCTTCGGGACTTCTTTCTCGGGAATTTCCTCTGGAATTTCCTCGGGAATTTCCTCTGGAATTTCCTCGGGGATTTCCTCGGGTTCTTCGGGGATTTCCTCGGGTTCTTCGGGGATTTCCTCGGGTTCCTCGGGGATTTCCTCGGGTTCCTCGGGGATTTCCTCGGGTTCCTCGGGGATTTCCTCGGTCTCATCAACGTCTGTCACAGTCCTCGCGTCGTCGTCTTCGTCCTCGGTTTCCTCCGTGAAGACCTCGTCGAAGACCTCGTCAAAATTCCTGCGAAGGGAGCGGTCGTCGGGAGACACCAAGGCAGCACGCGCCGCCGCGGTCGCGCCGCGCTTCGGGGCGCCCTGCGGTTTGTCGCCGACGGGCTCTGCGAAGGTGACGCGATCGGGGTTCTCGGCGAAGAACCGCACGTGCAACTTGCAGTAGCACGATCCCTCGGTCGCGAAACGCATGCATGGCTTCTTCTTTTTGTTGATGGCGGAGCAAGGGACCTTGGCATCCGCCGCCGATTTTTTCTTTTTGGGAAGGAATTCTTCGGGAAGACCCTTCATATACTTGTCGTTCAATTCGCCGAGGTCGATGCCGTAATCGGCGGATATCGCCGCGAGCAAGTCGCGAGTCGATTTGACGACGGCGGATTGAATGGCGGCATTGAGGGCCTCGATCACGACGGTGTGGGGGTTCGACATGGTTATTGGGTTGGCTGGTTGGTTGGTTGATAATGAAACGGACCTTTCGTTTCCAGACATGACGCAAAAGCGATTTTATTTTGAATTTCATCGCTTTTGTATCATGGAGGCTTTGAAGTCGTCAATGCATCCATTAATCATGGAACAACAACTCAGAGAAGCGGTTCGCCGCGTGCAGAAAAATTTGAGAGGTCGACTCATCGTGCCCTACCAGGCCGACGGCGTCTTCTGGATGCTCAGACGCGAGATGGATCCGAGGTACCCCGGAGGGCTCCTGTGCGACGACATGGGTCTCGGAAAGACGATTCAGACCATCGCGACGATGATCGGCAACCCCCAATCGTCGACGCTCGTCGTCGTCCCCAAGGCCGTCGTCGACCAATGGGCCGAAGCGTTTCGACGCTTCATGGACGTCGAACCGACCGTGATCACGTCGTCGACCGTCGAGAAACTCGCGAATATCAAGAAGGAGGATCTCGAGAATCGATCCATCGTGATCACGACTTACCCGACCATCGTCGCCAATCACGAGCCCTTTCACGACGCCGTCTTTTCGAGGATCGTGTGCGACGAAGTGCACTGCATCCGAAATTCCAAATCGCTGATCAACAACCTCGTGACCAAGATCAATGCCAAGATCCGGTGGGGACTCACGGGAACGCCCATCGTCAAAAATCTTCGCGATTTTTCGAATCTCATGGTCTTTCTCGGTCGCGTGCCGCTCGATCGCCAGCAACTCACGGGCCTGAAAAACGTCTACGTCCTGCGACGCACCAAGGAAGACGTCGCGTCCGTCGCCGAGCGACTCCGGCTCCCGCCGCTCGACATGCGACTGATCTCGGTGCCGTTTCGGCACGACGAGGAGCGCCAATTGTACGACGACGTCTGCGAGGAGGGCCGACTGCGGCTCATCACGGAATCCAACAAAAAAAATACGAATATGAACGTCTTCGAAGCCGTGCTCCGGCTGCGGCAGGTCGTGACCAATCCACAGACCTTCGTCGAGGGCATCAAGAAGAAGAACGCGAGCAGCGGAGACGATCCGGATTTCGACTACCCGACGACCTGGGATTACGGATGCACGAAACTCGAGGTCCTGATCGAATTGATCGCCGAGCAGCCCAGGAACGAAAAAACGCTCATATTTTGCCACTGGATGACGGAGATGAATTGCGTGCAAGAGGCGCTGCGGGATCGTCTCGGCATAGAATCGCTGCGGCTCGACGGCACCATGTCGACCGACAAACGGACGCAGGTCGTCGACGAGTTCGAGCATTCGAGGACCTCGAATTTCCTCGTCATCCAGATCGATTGCGGCGGCGTCGGGCTCAACCTCCAGGCGGCGACGCGGGTCTACATCAATTCGATTCACTGGAACGCGGCCAACGAACTGCAGGCCATCGGGCGCACGCACCGCACGGGCCAGACGAGGACCGTGGTGGTCACGCGGCTGGTCATTCGGGACACGATCGACGAATACATCATCAAGAAACAGGCGGGAAAACTGGAGATCGCGGCGGAGACGCTCGAGGACCCCCGCCTCTTAAAGAGGCTCGACGACGCGCGCGGATTCACGCAGATAATA
>JBIPMC010000180.1:0-4626 GCA_044369345.1 Terrimicrobiaceae bacterium | reverse complement strand
GGCGCTGGTGGGGGATCGGGAGAGAGAAGACGGCGAAGCCCTCGGGGATATTTTTCTCCATCCAGGCGGAAAATTTGGGAGCGGCTTGGGCGTAGGAGGCGACGAGATGCTTGAGCCCGAAAATAGATTTTTAGACAGCAGAAAAGGCTAAAAAAAGATTCAAAGAAGCGGTTTATGAAGGCGGTGGCTTGGACAAAAAGATCCCATGCGATGAGGAGCAACATTTACCCTCTGTGCTCTGTGGTTAATCTGCTGGATTCGGGTTGAGGCGGGCTTGAGCAGAGGTCGCGAGCGAATGTCCGCAATTTCTGGGTTCGCCGTGATCGGGCTCCAGTGGTATGCGGCGCCGTTTTTGCCGGTCATGATTCTGCGAATCGGCGGGGTGGATTTTCCCGCCGCTACTTTTTCACGACGGGTCGATCGGAACCGAGATCGGCTCGCGCGACATGAGCGATGCCGGCCGCAAGGATGCTCTGCCCACCATCACCGACCGTATGGGTCTCGACCGCACTCGGGATTCTGCGCTATGGAACAGCCGCGCGATTGGGGAGCTCCACGCCGCCGAGCTTCACTCGCATTCCATTCCAATGCCGGTGTTCGGCTCGTTGACCACCAACGGGCTTCGTCCGAATTCCTGGGTTTTGTCGCCCCGAAAAAAACTCGGGAGGGCTTGCATCGGCCGATTGGAGTTGGATCCTGTTGTCGATGTCGGGATCACCAGCTCCGATTTTTCAAAAGGACTGGAAAGACCGCGTCCTTTTACCTGATTAACTCTCGCAACCCAGGGGCTGGTTACGGTTTGAGGCTCAGGCGAAATTGATCTCGCCCGCCGGGTTGATGAACCGCTGGATCGTTTGGAGGATTTCCGGGATGGCGGCTTCGAGATCGGCCTCCTTGAATCCCGCAACTTCCATCGCCTTCTCGTCGGGATCGGTATAGTAACCATCGATGCCGACGCCGTAACCGAGTTGCGTGGCGACATGCTTAGAGGCGTGGATCAGCGTGGAGAGGCCCATGTGCTCATCTGGAGCCTCCGAGGGGGTCTGATAGTGAAATCCCACCGCGACAAACGACGCAGGAAAGCCCCAGTTTTCCAAAAGCGTCTTGGTGACCTGCGCGGAGTCGTAACCCAGGATTGCGATCTCGGCTTCGCGCCAAGTGGAGAACTCATCCGGCACGCGGCTTGCGATTTCATCGAGCGCACTGAAATTTGCGTAAGCGAGCGCGAACTTGCCGAGATCGTGGATCAGCCCGGCCGTATAGGCGGTGGATGGCTCTGCCAGGCGCGTGGATTTGGCGAATGTCTCGGCGCAGATCGCGACACACAGCGAATGGCGGCAAAGGTCGCCCGGCTCCCAGCCATAGCCTCGCACGGGGTGAACCAACCAGCGCCCGGTAAGCGTCGTGGCCGCGATGCGGTAGAGCGTTTTGCTGCCCAGGCGCAGGATGGCGTCAGCGATGTTGTCGCAACGCTGCGTGCCTCCGAAGTAGGCAGAGTTCGCCGTGCGCAGGACGCTCGTGGCGAGGCCGGTATCGAGGCTGATAAGCATCTCCAGCTCACCGAGGTCGGAAGCGCTGCCTTCCGTGAGCTGCAGCAGCTTCGGCAAAATCGCGGGAGCACATGGAATCGACCTCGTCATTTCAACGACTGTCTGGAAGTCTGCGGCGGATTTCATTAGAGAATGAATTCAGGTTTGGAGGGAACTTTCACAATGACATCGCCCGTGTAGTTGGCGAGCCGGATAGTCCGGTTGACGCGGCCGCTGATTTCCCACGCGACCACATCAAGCTGCAGTTCCTGGCTCAATTTGTAGAACATATCGATATTCTTTGAACCAATGCGAAAAAAATTGTCCGTCGCCATGAGCTGAGCGCCGCCGAAAACCTTGCAGCGAATGTCGTTCATTTTCGCGCCGGCTCGGGTCATCGCCGAGAGGAGTTTCGGGATGCCGGTGTCGAGAAACATCGCCTCTCGGATTTTTTGGCCCGGGTTCAGGCTGGCGCTAGGCAACATCGCATGGAGCATCCCGCCGATGCGGCGTTTTTCGTCATAAAATGTAACCCCCAGACAGGAGCCCAGCGCATAGGTCACAAGGCATGTCATCGGATCCGTGCTGATTTTTAAATCCGCAACACCAACAACAATCATGCGCATATGATCTTCGGTTAATGTCGATGATATTTTCATTTAGAGAGGCGGATGAACCGGTCTAAAGACTTGCATGAAAGTAAACCAAACGCCCGAAGTACACAACTGATTTCGCTCCTAGCGGCCTTTCTCCGCAAAAGGGTTTGTGGAGCATCGTTTTTTTTCTGTATAAATCCCGACACTCCCAAAAAAATCGCGAGCGCTTTTTAATATGTCCGAGAAAGACCTTGAAAAAATCGACAACTGGATCGCCCAAGCCGGCAAAGAAATCATGCTATCCAAGCCCGGCACGGACCAAAGCCAGGTTCCCCTGAGAGATATTTTATCGAGCATCTCGGGAAAATGCGAATCCATCACAGGAATGGAAGAGTTCCACAATGCGGCCGCTTTTGCCGCGAACTACATCGAGGAAATTCTCTTATCCGGCAAATGCTACACGGCCGCCCAAATCGCCCACCTATCCGCTCTCGCCTCGCAGCTCTCCATTATGCGGAACGACCCCTCCGTCCAATTCCTCCCTCCCGAAACGGAAACATCAGCCGCCGACGCGCCAGCAGAACCCACGACTGCAAAACCCGCTTCCGCACCCGCTGCTCAGCCATCGCAAGAAGACGATGAGTTCACCTCGATCAACCTCGAGAGCGATGCCGACATCCTCCGCGAATTCGCGCATGAGGCGCGCGAGCATTTGGAAAACATTGAGCAAGGTGCGCTCGTGCTCGAAGATCAACCCGACGACGCCACCACGCTCGGTTCAATTTTCCGGGCCTTCCACACATTCAAGGGCGCGTCCGGATTTCTACGCTTGGCGCCCGTGAACCGCCTCTCGCACGAGCTGGAGCACCTTCTCGACTATGTACGGAGCGGAAAGTTGGTTCTGACACCCTCCTGCATCGATGTGATTCTCGAAGGTAAGGATGTCCTGAAGGAATTCCTCGACGAACTCCAATCCCAGATCGACCTTCAAAGACCTGTCGAGCCGATCCGCGTTCCCGCCAACGATCTCGTCGCCCGCGTCAGGATTCTTCTCGAAAATCCGAACGCCAACCCGGCACTGGCGGCGCCCTCCGCCAGCGCAACTGCCGCCTCGCAAAGCCCGACTCAATACGAGACGAAGAAAAAAGTCGCTTCGCAAATGATGCAGGTTGATACGCGCCGATTCGACAGCCTTGTCGAGTTGGTCAGCGAGCTTGTCATCGCGCAGTCGCAATTTTCCCAGCTCCCCGATCTTCAAAACCTCCGCAGCCCCCAGCTGAGTCAGCATCTTCTTCAGCTTAATCAGATTTCTCTCGAGTTGCAGAAAGCCGCCATGTCCCTGCGCAAGGTGGCGATCAAGGCGACCTTCCAAAAAATGAAACGCCTCGTGCATGACCTCACCGCGAATGTCAGCAAGCACATTCACCTCCACATGACCGGCGAGGACACCGAGATGGACCGCACAATCGTGCAAGAATTGGCCGACCCGCTCATGCACATGATTCGGAACGCGGTGGACCACGGCATCGAGAAACCCGAGGACCGAATTGCAAAAGGCAAGCCGGCCCACGGCAGTGTGCGTCTCTCGGCCTACCATCAAAGCGGAAAGATGGTCATCGAAATCGCCGATGACGGTGGCGGTCTAAACAAGCATCGCATCCTCGAAAAAGCCGTCGAATGCGGCATCGTCTCACCAGACGCAGTTCTCGAAGACCACCAAATCTACGAACTCATCTTCACTCCCGGTTTTTCCACCGCTGAGAAAATCACCGATATCTCCGGTCGCGGCGTAGGCATGGATGTCGTTAAGCAAAACATCGGCAAGCTGCGCGGCAAGATCGAGATCGAGACCACGCCCGGACAAGGCACGACCTTCCGAATTTTCCTCCCGCTCACGCTCGCCATCATCGACGGTCACATCGCCCGATTGGGCGACGAGCGTTACATCTTCCGACGCTCTCGGTGTGCGAGTCGTTCCGCCCAACGCCGGAAATAATCACCACGATCGGCAGCAAGGGCGAGGTGGTGAAGGTGCTCATCATACCCTGCCCGATTCTGCGCCTCTACGATTCATCCCGAAAATGGATTTTTAGACAGAAGAGCAGGCTGATCAAAATTCACAGAAGCGGTTTATGAAAGCCGTAGCTTGGACAAAAAAATCCGATGCGATGAGGAGCAATTCATTGACCCTCTGCGCTCTCCGTGTCCTCTGTGGTTAATTCTGCAGGATTCGTGTTAATTCAGAATCGAGTCGCTCTCGACCGCCCCTCAAAATCACTGCTGATCGGCGTGGAAAGCGCAAATCAGCAACGCCGCGTGATGGTGGATGAAGTGATCGGCAAGCAGGAGGTCGTCATCAAGAGCCCCTCGCAGCCTGTCGGGTTTAAGAAACCGCCGATTCCAAATCTCGGGTTACGATTTTTTTGAAGTGCGTTGTCATGACCGGGTGGGGCTCTTTTTTTATGGTATCGAGTTGCTTGAATTCCGTGTTTGGAGGTGAT
>JBIPMC010000468.1:0-4639 GCA_044369345.1 Terrimicrobiaceae bacterium | reverse complement strand
ATCTCCAGCGCGGGGCACGGGGGCCACCGCGGCATCTCCAGCGCGGGGCACGGGGGCCACCGCGGCATCTCCAGCGCGGGGCACGGGGGCCACCGCGGCATCTCCAGCGCGGGGCACGGGGGCCACCGCGGCATCTCCAGAGGCACATGGCGCAGAAGCGCGCAGAAGCGCGTAGGAGGCGATGATATTATCTACCTCCAAGCACGCCTCCTCCCATTGTTCCGGGGTCGGAACTCGTCCGTCGGCGCGCCCGGAGAGTATAGCCCTTGCCATCGAAGCTTTATGGCGATTGACCAGGTCATCGTCCGGCTCCATCTTCATCGACGGCACCGGGGCGGGCCAGTTCCACCTAGGGTCGTCATCCCTAACGCTCGGAGTGTCTCGAGGCTCATAGTTCCAGCCATTATCTTCAACTGGAGACCAAGGCAAGGTCGGCGCTACCGGAGTGTCCCCGGCGGCGTTCGCCTCGCAAGGGCTCCCAACCATCCCCGTGTCCCCTCTCCCTCCCTGGGGGTCATCCGTCGAACCTGGCCCCGTCTCGAGCTCCTGGTCCCAGCAGTAGTACTGTTGATCATCTTGATGACACCACCGTTCGTTCCCCCAGGACCAGCCCTGACCGCTCTCCCGGGACCAGCCCTGACCACCGTTCCAGGACCAGCCTCCCTCGGCTCCGTCCGCGGAGGGACCCGCACCCTCTTGCTCCCGGCGCCACCACCCGTGGCCGTAATCTCCGGGGCCATCCTGCCCGCTCCACGCTTCCGCACCGACCGCTTCCGCGGAACTGGTCGGCCCATAATGCGAATAGTCTCCGTGCCCTGCATGGCCCGGGTGATTGTGCCCGCTGTCTCCAACTCCCATTTGGTTGGCGCCCCAGCCCCAATGGCGTTGGTCCCAATCACCTGGGCCCCAGTGGTGGGAACGGGCGCCCTCGGCGGGTTGGTACCAGCCCGCCTGGGGACCAACGACCCCGGCCTCCGGGTCTCCGCGCGCCGGCGAGGGCCTCTTCGCCGCTCTATCTCTCCCTCCCCTCTGGCGCTTCGAGCCGCGCGAGGGGCACTGAGCCACCTGGTGCCCGGCCTGATGGCACTTGTGGCAGCGCACCTCTAGCGCACGCTGCGGGCAACTCCTCTCCTTGTGGCCCGGCTGCCTGCACTTACGGCAGGTTTCTGGGTCAGCACAGGCCACCCCGAGGTGGCCGCGGCGGGTGCAATTCTGGCACCTCTTAGGCATCATGTAGATGCCTAGCAGATCACGGGGCATCATGCACTCACGCCGCGCATGGCCCTTCAGTCCACACTGTGGGCAAACCTTGTCAGTGGTGTGGAGGTACCACGACCTTCTCATCCAATTGGGCTTCTGCTCTGGAAGCCATTTTCTCTTCTCCAACCACGCCAGGCGCTCGGGCTTGACCCGGGCCACCACTGACCGCCACATCCTCCGATGCTCTGCCTCCCAGGTCGGGTGCCCAAAGGCGACCTCCCAGCCTTCCCAGGCTTCCCCCGTCTGCGAGCTGATCTCCCACTCCTCCTCCAACATGCCCTCGGCCAGCTGCCCGACCCCTCCGGCGCCACTGCTCAGGGCGGGGAACTTAGCGACCCCACTGAGCCTTTTGGGCGGCGCAGGTGCTAAAGGGGTTCTGGACGGCGCAAGCGCTACAGAAGCTGGTATCTCCCCGGGCGCCCTTGGGACGGAGAGCACTTGGGCGGAGGGCCTTGCAGGTGCGCTGGGCGTCTTCGGGGCGACCACTGATTGCGCCTCAACCGCCCCTTGCGCAGCAATGCGCACCACGCCCCCATTGTGCTCCTCCTCGTCCGCGGTCGCTAGCCCCAGTGGGCCGCAAACCCGCCCAACTGCCATCGGCGAGCCGCCTGTCTGCTCTCTCGCCGCGGCTTGGGGAGACCCGGGAGCTTCGTGGGGCCCCTTCTCACCCACTCCCCCCCACGCGCTCCGCGGGGGTTCTGCCCCCTCGTTGGATCTCCTCCAGATGCGGGGGGCGACGGCCGTGGCCTCCTCCCCAACATCCGACATGTCCCCCTGATCCGCGGCTTCGGGGGCCTCTCTGGTGCTTTCCTGTGCTGAGAGCCCGACTGCGAGCCCGTCGGGGACCATAGCAGTCTCTGCAACGACCACGAGGTCTGGGGCCTCGGAGATGGCTCTTGCGACTGCGGGCTTGAGGCGATCCGCGGCCATCACTCGCGACGCTACACTCCCAATCGAGAGCCCAACCTTTGTACTGACGAGGCCGAAGGGGGACATCTTCTTAAACTCCAAGTGCTGCTTTTTTCCCTCCCCCGCCGCTCGCACGTACAACCATCCCTTCTTAACCAGGTCGTTAACTTCGGCGCGAGCACTCATGGGCACGGCCGCGACGGTCCTCGCTAATACCTCGGAGAGAGGGGGCTCCAATCCCGAGGGGTGCAAAGGATTTTTCCCCCAGGAGGCTTCCTCGAGCTCCCTCCCCTCCCGGCCCATGACCCAATGGGCCGCCTCTCGCCCCTCAAATAATCCCCGAACCTGGACCCCATCCCCGAAGGGGCAGTCCTCCCAGGATTCTGGGACCACCTTCCACCCCTGCCCGTGAAGGGCGGCCAGTCTCTGGACTGTTGCCTCCGTGGTGGGGGCCTCCCCCCCTCCGGGGAGCGCGAGTATCTCTACGTACTCGCCGACGTCTCGCCTCCTCTCCTCCTGACGGCGTAGGGCCTCTTCTCGGCGCTTTACTGCCGAGCTGCCCCTGGTCTCTATCCTCTCCACCTCCCAGCTGGGGCCATATACCGCGGCCTCGTAGAGCCTGGCCCCTTGCCCCGCGTCCTCGAGGCACACGGTCCAGCCGCCGTGCGCTCTGATCTCATCCTCCCGAATTGCCACCGCTAGCATTGCCGCCTCGATCTCCGCCGCCGGGTCCGAAGCTGTCATTATAAAAAAATCCCTGAAAGGATGCACTTGACTATCTCCTAGAACCCTCTCCGGTGTAAACTCCTCGCGTTCTCCCTCCCTCGAGGGGTGGGGATCCTCTACCTCCATGACAAGCAACTCCCCCTCCGTTCCCCCGTTCGTCCTCCGACTGGTGGGCGGGTGCAAAACCCCTACACCGATCCCATCGGACTCCTCTCCATCGCTCAAGGCCGACCTGAGGCGAGCGGGCGTGGCCCTTCCAAAGGAGGGAGTCCCCCACTCGCCTTCGTACCTTTTCAAGGCCCCGCCGTGAACCGATTCTAGCTTCAGCTGACCGCTTGACAGGCGGAGTCGATACACCTCGTTGCCCACGATCTCCGCTATCGTGCTGCCCCTGTACCTCCATTGGTCCTCTAGCTTCTTGGCTGTATGGACCTTCTCCATCACTAAATCTCCGACCTTGAACCTACCCCTCTTCTCTCTGTCCCCTAGCCCGACGGCCAAGAACAGAGGCGTTGGGTCCCCTCCTCTCCGAGCGAGGGACCAGGGTGTCGGGCATCCCCTCCGGTTTGCGTGGTACACTGCCCAAGAAAGGGCCGACTCGAAGTCCAACTTGTCCTCCCCCTTCATGCCCGCACGGAGGGTCTCTAGCAACATCCTAATTCTCCTCTCCACGTCCCCCTGGGCCTGCGGACGGTACGCCGCGGTGCCAATATGCCGGACCCTATGGGCAAAAAGGGTGTCCTGGAACTTATGCCCCAAGAACATATCCCCGTTGTCCGTTTGCACGAACCGGGGTACCCCGTTCGAGCACACCCACCGCAGGAACAGCCTGGTGACCTCCTTTGAGGAGGTGTTCCGCATGGGGTACGCCTCCGTCCATTGGGTCCCCCTGTCGAGGACCACGAGCACTGGGAACCCCCTCTGGGGTTCCATGATGTCCATCACCACGCAGTGCCAAGGCACTCTGGTGCGCATGAGGTGGCTGTACTTCGGCGAGTAGCTCCCCTTCGACAGCAGACAGCCCTCGCACACCACCCTCCGCGCCAGCCTGGCGAATCCGGGCACTACCAGGCCCCAGTTTCTCAACATGTCTTTGAGGCCCTGACGCCCGGGGTGCCCGTACTGGTGCGCCCTCCGGACGATCTCCCCTGCCAGGGCGCTCGGGACTAAAACTGCCCCCTGCGGGTGGACCTGCACCAGTGCTCCCCCCCGTCTGGCGAGCCACCGGTCGGTGACCACATACCTGAGCTCAGTGCCCTCACCCCTCTCCTCGATCCATCCCTTGGACAAGAGGGCCTGCACCTCTTGTGGCGTATAACGCCATTCCCCCTCTCCGATGTCCAAGGGGACCAAGGGGGGTTCATCGCTGCGGCCCTCCTCCTGTTCGTCCTCGCTTCGCGGGTCGTCAGGCTCCTGTGCGCGCCGGCGCTTCCTGCCGCCGGCCTGGAAATCTCCGAACAACTCGGGGGGGGTTACTACGCGGCCGGACCGTGTAATAAAGGGCCCGCCTCTCCCTGACCTCCCTTGAATGGCCGGTGCCGCGGTGATAGCGTAAAGATTTGTTATCTGCTCCGCTCCTTTTTTTAGGTCATCTTCGGGCCTGCTCAGGCGGTCCGCCACGACATTTCGGCGGCCTTCGATGTGCCTCACCTCCACAACCACACCCCGCTTACGAAGGTGAGCTATGAGCTCGCACACTAACTCCTTTAGTCGGTTCATGACAACCGCCTCCAGGGCCTTAGAT
>JBIPMC010000013.1:0-15103 GCA_044369345.1 Terrimicrobiaceae bacterium | reverse complement strand
ATACTGTTGGCCTCCATAAATCGGGGTTCAGTTCGTAAATTTTGACCGCGTGATTTCCTTCAGGTTGAAGCAGCCAGCCAAGGCGAACGAGTTCTTCGATAGCCGGAGCGAATACAGATTTTTTGACAGAGGGAGCGTTGCCGCTGGCTGTGGTATTCGGAATGTATGAGCGAAAAAGCAGACCTGCGGGGCTATCTCGTAAAATTTCGGTGAGGCCCTGCTCCTCTTCGTTGGGATACTGCATAATCATCCGCAAAAGCTCCTTCGCAAACGGGAGCTGAGGCTCTGTTAATCGTTTTTCGCACTCGACCACTATCTGAGAAGATATGCTCGTCTTAATGCTTCCTTGAACAAGACTCCTGAGTCCTTCGGCAATGCTGGCAAACGCCTCGTCCTGATCATGCCAGTGTTTACTCTGGACTGGTTTCCCGTCTTCCGGCAGGGCTTTGAACTGCCTAAGTTCCTCAATCTTCCAGTCGCAAGGCCGAATGAGGATTGGAACGATTCTGGCTTCCCCTTTCTGATGCTTATCCAGCGCTACCTTGAACTCTTTTTCGTAGCAGTAATCGGAGTTGATAAAAGATGAGCTCACAAGCAGGAGGAAAAGGTCGGCGCTTTCCATCGCTGCAGAAATCTCCGCATCGAGCACACCACCGGCATCAATCTCCCGATCCGTCCAAGTCTCGAGAAGGTTCTGCCGCCGAAGTGCTGCCAAGTGCTGATGCAGCTTCGTCAAGAACTCCGCGTCGTCATGAGAATACGAGATGAAAGCCTTCATTCCGCCTCTCCCATTTTAGCTGCGAGCCGCATCCGGCCCATCTCGGTAAGTTTGTATTTCCGGAGTCGACTGGTTGGTTTTTCGAGGGCCGTGGGTTCAATGAATTTAGCCACCAAGAGTGCTCGGATGACTTTGTTCAATTGACCCGAGATAGCTTTTTGGCCCAGAGCTGCAGATAGGTCGGATTTCCCTAATGTATTGTTGGTAAGCAACCTCAAAATTCGGATTTCCATCGACTCCAGCCGTGACTCTGGCTGTGACTCTGGCTGTGACTCTGGCTGTGACTCTGGCTGTATGGCGGCTTGATTGCGCCCCGGCTTTTGCTGGCCCCCCGCCTTCGCCGTTTTTCTTCGGATGGCCAGGACGAACGAGCCGCCATCGATTCGAATTTCCGGCTCGGGGAGCCCGGCCTTGCGGCAACGGCGGATCATGTCACCGATGCCAGTTCCCATGCGCTCGATGTATTTCGTGAGATACATCGGCTCGGCGAGAAGGGGATTGTGGGGAACAGAGGCGTGCGGGCCTCGCAATTTTTCAAGTGTGAGGTTGGGTGGCAGGGAGCCGGGGTTCCACACTTCGAGGCGGTCCTTAAAAAGCATGACCTGCACGCTGGCGTTGCTGGTGTAGTCGCGATGCACGATGGCGTTGACGATGGCCTCGGCGACGACCTCTTGGGGAATCTCGTATTTGGTGGGAACCTGCGTGCTGTGCTCCCGCGTGCCCACCCAGAGGTCAATTTTGGAGAGCACGAAGTCTTTGGCCTGATCGACGAGATCGAAGACCGTGCCCTTGTAAACCTGATAAGATGGGATCGGCTTCGCGACCTCGTAACCGTGAAAGTGGGCGCACTTCACTTCGGAGGTCGTGAGGAAGCGTTGGGGGCGCTTGCCGAAGAGCAGGATCGCGGCATGGGTGGGACGCCCTTTGTCGAGCAGGTTCAGATGGGCCAGCACCTCGTGGGCCGGTGTATCAGCAGCCAGAGGAAAATGGCGTGCCCGGCGGGCGAGGCCGAGGAAACGAGTGATTTTTTCTTCATCCAAATCGTCCAGCGAGGCGTTGCGGCAAAATGTGGCATCGAACGGACCGAAGCGGATCAATTCGCGCTCCTCGAGGATTCTAAGCAAGCTGGCGTAAACCGAGGCGACAAGGTCCTCGGAGGATTGAAAGCGCCGCCGGACAAGGCCCAGATTGGCTTCGCGGATGAGGCTCTGCATTTTGGGATGTTTCGCGTCGTCGGAGGCCCCTTTGACAAAGATCAATCGCATTTTGCCAAGGCGGGTGGCCTCGTAGAATTCGAGATGCGTGGGGGAAAGGCCGTCCTCGTTTTCCAATCCATATTCATTGCCGAAGAGACCGAGATAGAGATCGCAGTGCCGGACTTCATCGAAATAGACGGCTTCGGGTCGCCGGTCGGATGCGGGGATATCGCGCTCGAAGAGAAAGGTCTCGAAGAAGCGGCGCAGCAACGCATCGCCGGAAAGATACTCGGCCAGGGCCTGACGCTCGGCGGCGAATTCCTTCTGCACGCTGCTGATGAAAATCTTCATCATACGCCGAGTTGTTTCAGAATGGCGCGCAGAGCGGCATCCGTCTCCTTGGCCTCGGTCTCGATGGCATTCAGTTCCTCGACGATCTCGGCGATGGGCCGGTAGCTCTCGGCGTCGCTGGTGTGGATGTAGCGGCTGGGGGAGATGTTGTAATCGTTCTTCTTCAGCTCCGCGTGATCGACGATGCGGCTGAGCTTTTCTTCTTCCTTCCACCCGATGAGGGTGTCGGCGATGCGGTCTATGCCTGCAGCAGGAATGAAGTTTTTCGGGTCGCCTTTTTCGAAAAGCTGGCTGGCATTGACGAGAAAGACTTTGCCCTGGCGCTCTTTTGGCTTGGCCTTGTTCAGGAACAGCACGATGCCGGGGGCGGTGGTGTTGTAGAAGAGGTTTTCCGGCAGGTAGAGGACACTCTCGATCAAGTCCTGGTCCACGAACCACTGGCGGACGGTCTTTTCCTTGTTCGTCCCGGCATTGCCGGAGCCACGCGAGGCGGCGCCTGTGTCCCAGACCACCGCCGCGCGGCCTTGGTCATTGAGGCTGGCGAGGATGTGCTGTGTCCATCCCCAGTCGGCGGAGGATTTGCCAGGGAAGCCGGCCCCGGCGGGGAAGCGGCCGAGTTCGTCGGCGTCATAGTCGGCCTCGGTGAACCAGTCCTGATTCCACATGGGATTGGCGATGGCGCGGTCGAAGGTGCGAAGCTTGCCGCGCTTGTCGCGGAATTTCGGGTTCTTGAATGTGTCGCCGATCTCGATCTGGCCCTCCATGTCGTGGATGATCATGTTCATGTTGGCCATTGCCCAGGTCTCGGGGACATATTCCTGGCCGAAGAGTTTCAGCGGCGCGTAGGAGGACTGATTCGCAGCCTCCATTTTGGCCTCCATGGCGAGTTCGCATTTGATGAGGAGTCCACCGGATCCGCTGGCGGGGTCATAAATTTCCATGCCCGGCTCCGGCTCGAGCACACGCGCCATGATCTCGCCCACTTCGCCCGGCGTATAGAATTCGCCCGCGCTCTGGCCGCTGCCTTCGGCAAACTTGCGGATGAGGTATTCGTAGCTCTTGCCGATGATGTCGGCTTCCACATCCTCGAGACCGAGGCGCTTGGTGCTGATGGCCTCGATGAGGTTGGAGAGGCGGTCATCATCGAGGTCGCGCTGACCGTGTGTGGTGGCGTTGAAATCCACGCGGTCGATGATGCCTTGAAGAAGCGGATTCTCACGAGCAATGGCTCGCATGTGGGTGGTCACTCCCTCGCCGATCTTGTCGGAGAGTTTGCGGATGACCGACCAGACCGGCTGCTCGGGATCGTCAGGTATCAAGGGGAGGTAGAAGCGAACGAGCTTGTGGTCGGCCTTCACGAGCTGGAACGCTTTCTGGCGCGAGCCGACTTCCTTGGCGATGCGGTTCAGCTCGTCATCGAAGACATCGCAAAGGCGCTTGGTGAAAATGAGCGGCAGGATGTAGTCCTTGTATTTCGCGGCATCCTTGGCCCCACGAATCGAGCAGGCGGCATCCCAGATCCAGGATTCGAGAGATTTTGTTTTTTCGGGAGTAGTCGAGGAGCGCATAAGATGCGGGTTTTCCTATCACAGCCCGCAATAGCGCGTCACTCGTGAAGCGGTAGTGGCAAGCGATCTCTACAAGTGATGGATCACAAGACTGCGCGGCTCGGTCATTTCCTCCATGGCGTAGCGCACACCCTCGCGGCCGACGCCACTTTCTTTCACGCCGCCATAGGGCATGTTTTCAACGCGGAAGGTCGGGACTTGGTTGATCATCACGCCGCCGACCTCCAATTCCTCGTAGGCTTGGAGCGCTCTGGGCAGGTTGTTGGTAAAAATCCCGGCCTGAAGCCCGAAGCGTGAGTCATTCGCCATCGCGAGCGCCTCGGCAAAAGTGTCGTAAGGCTGTAGCACAGCAAGCGGTGCGAAAGCCTCCTCGCACAACACCGTGCTCCCCGTCGGCACATTCGCCAGCAAGACCGGGCCGAGCAGCGAACGGCCCTCGGTGAACAGTGGCGTGATCATTTCCGCGCCAGCAGCCGCAGCGGCGTTGATCCAGCCGAGCACTTTCTCGCGCGCTTCCGGCGTGATCATCGGGCCGACCAAAGTCTCGCGCTTCGTGGGATCCCCTACGGAAACTTTGTCTTTGATGTGAGCAACCAAACCCTCGCGGAAGTCGCCGAAAATCTCGCGACTCACAAGCATTCGCTGAACACTGATGCATGACTGGCCGGCATAGCCGAACGCGCCGCTCGCAATCTTTGGAATTGCAGCCCGCCAGTCGCCATCGGGCTCAACAATGACAGCGGCATTTCCTCCCAACTCTAGCGCAACTTTCATTTTCGCAGCGCGGCTCTTGAGTTGCCAACCCACCTCGGCGCTGCCAGTGAAGCTCAGCATCTTGATGCGGGGATCGGTGAGCAATCCCGCGACGAGCGAATGGTTAAAAGGGAGGATTTGGATTTGGCCGGCAGGAACGCCCGCTGCATCTAAAACCTCAGCCAGCAACAGCGCCGTCAGCGGCGTGCGAGGCGAGGGTTTCAGCACCATCGTATTTCCGGTGGCTAGGCACGGGGCGATCTTGTGGGCGACGAGGTTGAGCGGAAAATTAAACGGCGTGATGCCGAGGATCACGCCGATGGGAAACCGGCGCACTATGCCGAAATGCCCCGAGCCGGGCTTGCTGGCTTCCATGTTGATCGCATGCCCTTCATCGGCGAGTGCGAGCGCGGCGGCAAATTGGAAGGTCAACCGAGCGCGGTCCACCTCTGCCTCCGCAAAAGTGACAGGCTTGCCTGCCTCGGCGACGATTGTATCGACAAATTCCTGCCGCCGCCTCGCAAGGATCGCGCAGATCGCCTGAAGTTTTTCAGACCGCTCGTGAGCCGGGATTTTTTTGGTTTTCTGAAATGCCGCGTTGGCGCCGGCCACAGCGGATTCGACATCTGCGGCCGAAGCCATGCAGACCTCTGCGAGCTTTTCGCCGGACCACGGATTGTAAACCGACTCCGAGGTTTTCGTCTCCACCCAGCGGCCGTCGAGATAGAAGGATTTCATCAAATCCGCTCGACCTCGCGTTTTTCCACAAAGGTCGGCAAGCCCTCGCGCGAGAAACACGACATCAATTCCTCGGGATCAAGCGCCTCGGGCATCATCACACCGCGCTCGGGGATTTTTCCCGTGGCCAATAGCCGCGCGGTGATCGCCGGCGGGATGCCAGTTTGCACCAGAGTGAGCGAGTAGCCGTATTTCTCATAAGTGTCGCGGTGGCTGTCCATCGAATAGACGAAATACTCCACACGCTTGCGATCCTTCGTGCCACGAACCTCGGTGCCGACACACGAGTAACCATCGACTGTCGCGCCAAGCTGGGCGGGCTTCGGAAGATGGGCACTTGCAACTCGCACCGGAGAGACCTCCACGCCATCGACCTTCACTTTTTTCCAGGTGTCGAGGTTCAAAAGCTGAAGCGTTTTCGAGATGTTCACGACCTTGTCGGGAACGCTGTATTTGAAGACCGAGTAGTGGACGCCTTTCTCCACGAATGGCGGGTAGATGCCCAGGCTGACGCCCTCTTCGTGCGCGACGGCGTAGGTTTTTTGGAGCCCGATCGGCTCGGGGAAACGCACCCACTCGACCTCGGTCTCGAGCGGTTTGCCGCTCACCACGCGGCCATCTTTCACATAATACGGCGGTGCTCCCAACTCCTCGAAAAAAGTCTCCGGTGAAAACAACACCGCAAAGCGGTAGCCCCGCACTTCGGCATTGTCGGCGTCGAGCACGCGAATGCTTGAGGCGGTATCGAGACGGTCGATTGCCCAGCGCGCATAGACATTCACCGCGCCGGGGTCCATGCCCATGCAGAGGATTCCGGCGATGCCTCGGTCGAGGTAGGGCTGATTGAACTTTTCGATCTCTGCCTCGAAGGAATTCTTGCCGGGCTTTTTCACGCCCGGCGCGGAGTAGATGTCAGCCGCCATGTCGATGTAGTGCGAACCAGCGCGGAGGCAGGCTTCCATCACCGAGTGGTTCGTGAGGCACACGCAGGCGTTGCAAGTGACATCGATCCGGTGCTCCTTCATCAGCGCAGCCAATTCATCGGTGTGCATGGCGTTCGCCTGCACGACGACGAACCGGCTTTTCGGCGTCTTCGCCGCGAGTTGATTCGCAAAAACCGGATCCATGTCCGCCAAGACGATCCGCTCGAAGCAATCGTATTCGTGCAATTTCTGGCCGATGACCGAACCGACGCCGCCGATACCGATGACCATTGCGTTTGCCATAAAAAGAGTGCGGTCGCCCGCTAGGCCAAAGCTAGACCAGCCTAGTGAAGCTGGCAAGCGGGGCGGTTATTTGTCCCTGAGCTTGCGAAGTTTCGGGTCGATCACCGCTCGCACATAGGGGTGCCCGGGATTCCTCTCGCGGAAGTCCTGATGGTAGTCCTCGGCGGGGAAAAACTCGGTGAAATCGACGATCTCCGTGACGATGGGGCTACGGAATTTCGCCTGCGCGGCAGCTTTCGATTTTTCCGCCGCTTCGCGCTGGGCCGCATTCTGCGCGATGATGATCGAGCGGTATTGCGTGCCCTCGTCGGCACCTTGGCGATTGAGCGTCGTCGGATCGTGCGCGTCCCAGAAAAGCTCGATAATCCGGTCGTAGGAAACCACCGCTGGATCAAAGGTAATTTTTGCAACCTCCGCGTGCCCGGTTTGTCCAGTGCAGACATCCTTGTAGGTCGGTTTGGGCGTTTGCCCCGCCGCGTAACCACTCTCGACGGACTTGATTCCCGGCAGGCCCTGATAGATGGCCTCGACGCACCAGAAACACCCGCCGCCCACCACCGCGTAGTTGTTTTCCATATCCTCAGCAAAGCAGACCGCCGCGCTCATCACCAGCGCCGCCAGCAGGCTCAAACGAATCAAATTTTCCACATCCCGGCCCCTAACCTAACTTGCTCCACATCGCAACGCCGGGTTGGAAAAAAATAGACGCCACCCCGAGCTCCGATGATCTTTTCGAAATGAACCGTGAATCCCTTGTGCAAGCCGCCATCGAGGTCCGGCGCAACGCCCATGCACCGTATTCAAGTTTCCCGGTCGGTGCGGCCATCGAATGCAGCGACGGCACGGTTTTCACTGGATGCAATGTCGAGAATCTCAGCTTCGGGCTGACGATGTGTGCCGAGCGCGTAGCCGTGGGCGTGGCTTTGGCGGCCGGGCACCGGGACTTTCGCTGTATGGCCGTTGTTGCAGAAACGAATGTCCCAATCAGCCCGTGCGGCGCCTGCCGCCAAGTCCTCGCGGAATTCCGTCCGAGCCTTCCGATCATCTCCTCGACTCTGGATGGGACAACCGAGGAATTCGTCCTCGACCAACTCCTCCCCCGCGCCTCCACCGGAATTTTGAACCGCCCTTGAAAAACAAACCCTGCTGCCACGGCGCGGAAAAAATCTCGCCCGCCTCCTCGGCGAAATTTTTCTGTCCGATGTGCCCAGGCGTGGGGAGCGATTCACCCGGCCATTGCCCGAAGTGCGGCATGCCTCTGGAGCGAAACCCGCTCTTCTCCGAGGAAACTCCCGATCCGCTCTTGCGCAATTTCACGCGGCGCTTCGTGGTCGGGTTGGTATTTACGATCCCGCTTTTTGTTTTAGCGATGGCGCACATGGTTCCTGGTCTGGCCCATTCGCATTGGCTCGACGGCGAACCGGCTCGGCTGGCCCAACTTCTCCTTAGCCTGCCGGTCGTTCTCTGGTGCGGCGCGCCGCTTTGGAAGGCCGGCCTCGAATCCATCTGCCGCCTGTCACCGAACATGTTCACGCTCGTTCTCCTCGGCGTCGGCGCGGCATGGATTTTTAGTGTCGCAGCTGTTTTTGTCCCGGAAGTTAAGCCCGGCCTCTATTTCGAAGCCGCAGCCGTCATCACCGTCCTCGTCCTCCTTGGCCAAATCCTCGAAATCCGTGCCCGCGAAAAAACAGCCGGTGCCATCAAGTCCCTCGTCGCCCTCTCGCCCAAAACCGCCCGCCTTATCGATGTCGGCACCGAGCGCGACATCCCGCTTGGTGAGGTGAAGCCCGGCGATCTCCTTCGGGTGCGGCCCGGCGAGAAAATCCCCGTGGATGGAATCCTCGCCGAAGGCTCGACCACCATCGATGAATCGATGCTAAGCGGCGAGGTTTTGCCGGTTGAAAAAACCACCGGCGATCGAGTCACAGGAGGCACATTCAACACCACAGGCTCGATTGTAATGAGAGCCGAACATACCGGTTCCGAAACCGTTCTCGCCCGCATTATCGCCCTTGTCGCTGAATCCCAACGCAGCCGAGCCCCCGTCCAAAACCTCGCCGACAAAGTCTCAGCATGGTTCGTGCCCGCTGTGCTCGTTATATCCTTGATCACATTCGCCGCATGGCTGGCGGGCGACCAAAACCTCGCCCATGCTCTCACAAAGGCCGTATCGGTTCTCATCATCGCCTGCCCATGCGCTCTGGGACTCGCCACACCCATGAGCGTGATGGTCGGAATGGGCCGCGGCGCCTCGCTCGGCATCCTTTTTCGCAATGCCGCCGTGATGCAAAACCTCGCTCGCCTCGACATCCTCGCCGTCGATAAAACCGGCACGCTCACCGAAGGGAAACCCCACCTTATCCGCTGCGTGCCAGCGGGAGGTTTTTGCGAAAACGAGCTTTTGATCGCCGCCGCCAGTCTGGAATCCGCCAGCGAGCACCCACTCGGCCGCGCGGTGGTGAATGCGGCAACAGACCGGAAGCTCGCACCAAAATCTCCCTCGAATGTTCAAACCAAAACCTCCCTGGGCATCACTGGCACGGTTGGTGGACGCTCAGTCGCCGTCGGGAAAATCGAGTTCCTGCAAACCCTCGGCATCGCCTGCCAAAACCTTCCCGAATCCACCGCCACGGCTCTTGGCGTGGGCATCGATGGGGGCTTCGCGGGTTTTTTAGAGGTTGCGGACTCAATCAAATCCTCGACGCCCGAGGCCATCCGCGAACTTCGCAGGATGGGTGTCCGAATTGTCCTGCTCACAGGCGACCGCTTGCACGCTGCCGAAGCCGTGGCCACTCCGCTTGGCATCGATGAAGTCCACGCCAATATCACTCCCGAGGAAAAACACCGCCTCGTCGCGGGATTGAAATCCACGGGCCAAATTGTCGGCATGGCGGGCGACGGCATCAACGACGCTCCTGCTCTGGCCGCCGCTGATGTCGGAATCGCCATGGGCACCGGCACCGATATCGCCATCGAGAGCGCCGGAGTCACGCTTGTCAAAGGCGACCTCCGAGCCATCGCCCGCGCGGTGAAACTCTCTCGCGCCATGATGCGGAACATCCGCCAAAATCTCTTTTTCGCCTTCGCCTACAACGCGCTCGGCATTCCACTCGCCGCCGCCGGACTCCTCGACCCGGTGATCGCCGCCTTGGCCATGAGCCTCAGCTCGGTTTCTGTGATCACCAACGCCCTCCGCCTCCGGAGCGTCCGCCTATGACGAAGCCCACCCAAATCCTCGTGGTCGGCGGTGGCGCGGCTGGCTTTTTCGGTGCGATTTCCGCCGCCGAGGCCGATCCGCGCGCTAGCGTGACCATTCTAGAAAAAACCCGCCATGTCCTCGCTAAGGTTCGCATCTCGGGCGGTGGACGCTGCAATGTCACCCACGCTTGCTTTGATCCGCGCGAGCTTTCCCAACGCTACCCGCGCGGCGGCCGCGCTCTCATCGGGCCGTTCACACGCTTTGGCCCGCGCGAGACGATCGAGTGGTTCCGCCTGCGCGGCGTGAATCTCAAAACTGAGGCCGACGGCCGGATGTTTCCCATCACCGATTCCTCACAATCGATCATCGATTGCCTCACCGAATCAGCCACAAACGCCGGCGTGCACATCCGCACCCAGACTGGTGTGGAAACGATTTCGCGCGCTGACGATGGGAGCTTTTCGGTCACCCTGACCCCCGGCGAAATCCTCGCGTGCGACCGCATTCTTTGGGCTGCCGGCGGATGTCGCGCCGAGAATCACCCGCTGGTTCCCCTCGGCCACAAGCTCGTCCCGCCTGTGCCCTCGCTGTTTACTTTCCACATCGACTCGCCGTGGCTACGCGAACTGCCGGGAGTTTCTGTCGAACATGTCGAAGTCTCCGTGCCCGGAACCGCACTCAAACAACGCGGCCCGCTTTTGGTGACCCACGCTGGCGTGAGCGGGCCCGCGATCCTGCGCTTGTCCGCGTGGGGCGCTCGCGAACTCCACGAGCGGGATTACCGCTTTCCGCTCCGCATCCAATGGCTCCCCGGCGAGAAACCCGAGGTTTTGGCCGAGGAAATCCAACGCCGCCGCGAATCCCACGGCGGCCAAACCGTCCTCCGCGCCCGCTGGAATTCCCTCCCCGCACGACTTTGGGAACAACTCGTCCTGCAGGCCGGCATCGCCCCCGAGACGAAATGGGCGCGCCTCGCCAAGCCCGAGGCCCAGCGCTTGATCGCGCTCCTCACCGCCACCGAACTCCCGGTCACCGGCAAGAGTATGAACAAGGAGGAATTCGTCACCTGCGGCGGCATCCCGCTACCCGAAGTCGATTTTAAAACGATGGAAAGTCGCCTCGTCCCCGGCCTGCATCTTGCCGGCGAAGCCCTCGACATCGACGGCATCACTGGCGGCTTCAACTTCCAAGCCGCCTGGACCACCGCCTGGACCGCCGGCCAAAACCTCCCGCTGCGCCGCTGAGGAGCTGCGGAAAATCAAGAGCGCCGTCTTGCCAGTTGGCGGGCTTCTTCGACAAGTGATATCGATTTTTGCCATTCTTCCAAAAGCAAGGATTCAAACTCGCGAAGGGCAGGATGGGTTGGCAATAGACGACTTCCTCGACCGATGCGGCCGACGGCGTTTTGGTAGCGCCAGAGGAGGTCGATGTATTCGGCACAGCGTGACATCGGCACGAGGATCGGTGGAAAGCCTGCGGACAGAACCGGGAGATTGGCAATCAGCCGTGCCATGCGGCCATTGCCGTCGAAGAAGGGATGGATGCGAACGAAAACCATATGCATCCGCACATAGGAGGCAACGGCCTGCGCGGGGCGATTGATCGCGCGCGTTTTGTTGAAATCGATCAGCCAGCGATTCATCAAACGCGGCACATCGGCTGGGGCGGCGTATTCCATGTAAACGCTCTTGCCGTCCACCACGCCGGTTGTTCCGTTGAAATCTTTTTTCCAGTCGCCTACGGGATTGAGTGAATCCACCGCAGAAAGCGGCATGACAGCTCGGTGAAGGGCGAACAGATCCTCGCGAGTGAGTGCGCGGCCGGCCATTTCGTAGATCAAGTCGATCGCCCTGGCGTGCCCGTAAACCTCCTGATGATCTCGCAGTGGCTTGCCTCCGATGGTGAGGCCGAGTTCCAGAATTTTGACGGTTTCGCCGAGAGTCAGTGTATTCCCCTCGATTGCTGTCGATTCGTGCGTCCATTCTGCAGCGAGGCGCTTGAGGAGTTGATTGCGGAGATCGGCGGGCAGCCCCTCGTAAAAAAGGCCTCGCTCAGCGCACGGTGCCGGTCGGTTTTTCAAAAAGGAAAAAACCGCATTGTGGCTCACATTCAATCCGTGCCGCCGATTAATCTCCGCTGCCGCGCCACGAAAACCACCGCCCGAAGCGAGGATTTCCCTCAACTCGGCTTCGTAAGGCTTTAGCTTGGATTGAAAAGGTTTGCCAGGCATGGATGTGAGTTTGTCACGAGATTAAATGGTAGAAGCGAGTTTTGTAACGAGTATAATTCGCAAAAGTAAAAAACTGTCGTTACAGCGACCTTCCAGGATCGCCAACGTCCTCGTTGGCTTCTTACACGGATTCGTCGTTCTTCAGGTCTAAATGTTTTTTAAGTCACTGAAATGCAAAGTTCTGAATGAGTGCATCATGTTCGAAGGCACTGGCCATTCGATGAATCTCTTGGGAGGAAGCTCCAGTATTCAAAAACCACGGTTTCCTTGCCCCGGACTCGATTGCTGCGCGCCGAACCAATCCGCTGTGTTTCCGCATCAAGCGAAAGATGCACCTCGAAATCCATCACGGTTGCTCCTTGGCTTTTTTGAGACGAACACGCTGCGGCGACCAAGCACGATTTCCTTGATGCTTTGCGGGCTGATGCCAAGGGCACGAGCCAGGGCGTTTTGGGAAATGCCCATGGGAATGAGGTAGTCCTCAAGAAGGATTTCCCCGAGCGTAATAGCGGTTTTCATTTGGAAAATTTTCCTGCGTCGAGACAGTTGCTGACGCCTGTTGTTGTGTCTTTACCGCTCAAGCAAATTTCACGACTAGGCGCCGCCCGGTAGCGCGGGCGACTTTTTCCAATGTCGAGAGTGTGAGGTTGGCCGGATGGCGCTCGTAGCGGCAGATGGCACTGCGCGTAGAGCCTATTTTGCGGGCTAATGCCTCTTGCGTTAGTCCTGCGCTCTCGCGGGTCTTGGCCAGAAGTTGGCCGAGTTCCCACTCTGCCTGCTCACTATCGTAGGCAGCGGCAAACTCCGCATCCTTCTCTTTTCGCTGCGCAATGTAGTGGTCCAAGTCATCAGGTTTCTTTGTTTTCATAAATTTTCTTTCGGGTTTCGGTTATTTGGATTTCCTGCAGCGGGGTCTTCTCCGTCTTTTTGGTGAAGCCGTGCGCCAAGACCAATTTGTCCGTGCCTTCCATCCAGCCCAGCAGGCGGAATATGTTTCCGGCGAAGATCACGCGCACCTCCCAAAGATCGTCCGTTGCCACCATCTTTTTCAGGTAAACGGAAGGCGCCGGGTGTGTCAGCCTGATCGCGGAGAGCGTCCAAAGCACCTTCGCCGCCTGCTTGGCATCAAGCCCATCCAGATATTCCGCTACGGGGGATTTTCCTTCCGCAGACTTGAAGAAATCGATGACAAGCATGACGTCTATGTTGCTTTAAAATGAAACAATGTCAAGAAGCCGCTACCCATCTGCCCCAGAACGGCATTTGCAAAGTGGAGTCAGCTGTTCATGTGGATTCGACTGTTGCGACCGGATCAGTTCGCTCATGAGGTCGGAGCGCCAATGTCGTCGTTGGCATATTGAAAATATGTGAATATGTGGGACTGCCGGCTTTTTTTCCTATTAAAAGGTGTATCAAATTCTCTGTAACTGTGGAAGCTGATGAAAAACATCTTATGAATTCGGACATATGGCACTCGGAGTTTAAGCCAGCCAAATTTTTGAGCCGGGTGCGTTTGTCCGAATTGATCGAACGGAATGAAACTTACAACGCGAGTCTTTTTTCCGGACCAAAATGTGCCTGCATCTTTTGTGAGAAACCTCAGGAAAGCGGTATTCTTTTAAGCGACAAATCATTTCTTTGCGAAGCATGTTTTTCAGAGGTGGCACTGATCTCATATCCAGAAAAATATGAACTCCAGCGCCGCCTTTTTCTTGTAGAAAAGGAATCAAGAAGGCTCGCATGGGACGCTTTCCGGACTAAATTCGAATACATTCCCCAATACAGTTCATTGGTTTTCCTCGGTTGGGCATCATTGCTTTTGATTTTCATAAGCCCCGCTTGGTTGGTGTTGAGCCTGTTTCTTTTAGCGGTTGGATACTCAAAAAATTTTGCAGATAAGAGGAAAACTAAGGAGTGGCAGGATAGAAAAGACGATTGGGAGCAACTCCACCCGGCGCCAATGGAACCCGCTTTAAAACATTTCCATGACCCGACTGCCGAACTAACAAACCGAGACCAAAAAATCCTTAAAGTGTTCAACCATTGGCCAGGTTATCCTCCATTCTGGAAATACCTTCGCTCGATCGTGATAAATCGAGATTCAAATCTTTGCCAAGTTACCGGATGCCCATCCCGTCTAGAGTTGCATGTTCACCACATGCGCCCAATTTCAGAAGGAGGGACACATTTACCAGAAAGTCTTGTGTCGTTATGTGCATTTCATCATGCACTCGAACCGGAGAAGGGGCACGAGAGAATCTGGGGCGACATCAAAACGAAATACTTCACTCTCGTCTGCGCGCACGAGCGGAACAATCCAGGGAGTTCAGCTATTCACCATGTTAAGGCACATCTGCGCCGCCTGGAGTTGATCCAACCGGGCGAATTGCAATCGCTAGCAAACAAGTATGGGTTCTGCTGCCCGAGTTGCGGGGAAAGTGAAATCAATTTTGATTTGGATAAAAGCAGAAACTTGATCACAGCTGAATGCCCCAGTTGCAATAACTCCACACAGGGCCCTCAACAGTTGACCGAGGAAACTGGTCCTTTTCTGGCGGAAATTTTAGGGGTTACGCAAAACAAAGGCCGGTGGAAGGCAAGATGGGAAATGCTTTCAGAGAGAAAAAGCACCGCTTGGGGAACTTGGAGCGCGCGCAGCTTAAGCCGTAAGCGCAAACAGCACAGAAAGAACATAGAAACATTAGCTTCTGCCCCAACATGTCCAATTTGCGAATCTTCGATGAGATTGGTTCGTCCTTGGAAAAAGGACCAAAAGTGGAAGCCGTTCTGGGGTTGCAAGCAGCATGCAGTCACCGGTTGCAAAGGGAGCGCAAAATATCTTGAAAAATAGATGGAGTGGCCACGAGCCGCAGATTTTCACAGATTTCAAGTTTCTAAAATTTTTGCGCGGGGATGGGAGCGCCAACGTCCTCGTTGGCCGAGTGCGGCGTGGATGCCGAGGCGGACCTCGGCGTTCCTGTGCTGGACCAAGGCCATTCTTCGGCACGTTGGCAGAGGCCAGCTTTGACCGGGTTTTCGTGGATGTAGAGAATGGTATTCTCGA
>JBIPMC010000178.1:0-4696 GCA_044369345.1 Terrimicrobiaceae bacterium | reverse complement strand
TCATTTTGGTGGGATTGGAGCACGAAGGCGTCTCGCGCTGGGATATAGAAGAGTCGCTCGAAGAGCTACGCCAACTTGCCAACACCGCCGGCGCAAAGGTCGTTGAGACCGTCGTGCAGCGTTTGGACAAACCCACGGCGCCATTTTACATCGGCACAGGCAAGGCCGGGGAGATCGCCAAATCCTCGAGAGAAAAACATGCGACCTCCGTGATTTTCGACGACGAACTTTCCCCCGCGCAGAGCCGAAATCTGGAGGAACTCACGAACCGCAAGGTCATCGATCGCACCCAGCTGATTCTCGATATTTTCGCCAGCAGGGCACGCACGCGCGAGGGGCGTCTGCAAATCGAACTCGCCCAGCTCCAATACCTCCTCCCGCGCCTCACCGGCATGTGGAGCCACCTCTCGCGCCAGACCGGAGGCATCGGCACGCGCGGCCCTGGCGAGACCCAACTCGAAGTCGATCGGCGCCGAGTTCAGGACCGCATTGCGCGACTGGAGCGCGAATTGGCCGAGGTGCGCAAACACCGGGGCATTCAGCGCGAAAGCCGCCTGCGCCACAACTGGCCGTTCGTCTCGTTCGTCGGCTACACAAACGCCGGCAAATCCTCGCTTCTCAACCGCCTCACGGGATCGACCGTCGAAGTGCGCGACAGGCTCTTCGAAACACTCGATCCCACCACGCGCCAAATCACGCTCCCAAACCACCAGAAAGTTCTCCTCACGGACACGGTGGGCTTCATCCGTAAGCTCCCTCACACACTCATCGAGTCCTTTAAAGCCACGCTCGAGGAGGTGCAGCTCGCCAATCTGCTTATCCATGTCGTGGACCTCGCCCACCCGCGCCACGCCGATCAAATTGAAGCGGTCGACGCCGTGCTCCGCGAACTCGACGCTCAGGGAAAACAGACGATCATGGTTTTCAACAAATGCGATCTCGTCACCAACCAGGTGGTGGTGGAGGGAAACCTCTCACGGTTTCCCGGCAGCGTCGCCGTTTCCGCCCACACCGGCGAAGGAATCCCGAAGCTCATTGAGGAACTCGAAATCCGCCTCGCCGCTTGGCGGATGCAGGGCCGCTTTGAAATTCCCCTTACCCAGCAAGCCCTCATCGCCGAGCTCCACCGCGTCGGCCATGTTCTGGATTTGAAATACGGCGAATCAGCAGCCATGATTACGGCCCACATTCCTCCCGAGTTGATCGGCCGGCTCTCGAAATACGACGCCGGCCTACCCGAGAAATGACACGATCGTTTTTCCAGATTGCCGCCGCCTGTGCCGTCCTCGTTGGGCTGCTCGGCTGCCAGACTCCGATCGGAGTTTTTGAGCGCGTCCCCGGCAAGGAATCCCATGTCTATGTGGACGCCCCCATCAAGCCCGAGACCGGCATCGCCTCGTGGTATGGCGGACGCTGGATCGGCCGACTCACCGCCAATGGCGAGACTTACCGCCAAGGCGACATCACCGCCGCCCACAAAAAACTCCCTTTCCATACCCCCGTGCGCGTGACGGATTTGAAAACTGGGAAATCTGTGATCGTCCGCATCAACAACCGCGGCCCGTTCGTGCGCGGACGCATCATCGACCTGAGCGTCGTCGCCGCCAAGCAACTCGGCACCTACGACCGAGGCCTCGCCAAAGTCAAAATCCAAGCCCTGCGCGAAATCCCCGTCATGCGCCACCCCAACATGCGCGCCCTTCCCAGGTCTCTGGACCCAAAGCCAACCCCACCCCCGGCACCCACGCAGCCAAAACCACGCGCGTAGTTGAGGTGCAACCTCCACGGATTCCAGAAAAGCTCCCCGCAGAAGCTGTGGCGCCGAGGGAGCAGAACCCGGAAATTGCAACCTTGAAACCGGAAATGGATTTTGACCGCGAATAAGCCCGAATCCAGCAGAATTAACCACGGAGGGTAAATGAATTGCTCCTCATCGCATCGGATCTTTTTGTCTAAGCCACCGCTTTCATAACCCGCTTCTGTGAATCTTGTTCAGCCTGTTCTCCTTTCTAACAATCCATTTCGGGATAAGGCGAATCCCCGCGAATGCTTGGCAGGGTTGGATTACCGAGCCAACCCAAGATTCAGGCGCAAATGCGCCATTCATACCGCATTCCCGGGTTTTTCATTACCAGACAAAAACTGATCCTCCAGTTTTTGTCCTTCCAGCCCTTTTAGGATGCTGCGAGAGATGATCACCAAGCTTCTATTCCTGCGGCCCGCAATCGTCCGTCCTCCCCTCAACACCATTCGCCCTCAGAGCCGCTTCCAAAAATCGCTTCGAGTGGCAGAGAGAGTTTTATACCCAACAACAAACAACCTCTTCCCATGACACCACTCATCCTCATCGTCGGATTTCTCGGAGCAGGAAAAACCACTTTCCTTCAAAACCTCCTCCCCGCACTAGCCTCAGAGGGCTTGAGCCCCTCTCTTCTCACCAATGATTATCAAAACGCCCGAATCGATGCCGAAAGGTTCCGTGGGGCCATCGACGAAATCACGGCGCTAAACGGCGATTGTGTCTGCTGCGGGGCGCGCGACGAACTCCTCGCGGCACTGGAGCGATTCGAGCACCTGAACGGTCGCGTGCTTTTGATCGAGACCAACGGCACCACAGACTCCGAGCAACTCCTCGAGACCCTCGCCTTTAACAAGAACCTCAAGCGATTCACTCCCCCCATTCAACTCTCGATCATCGACGGCCAGCGCTGGCAGCATCGCTTCTGGCACAACGCCCTCGAACGCGATCAAGTCCGCACCGCCACCCATCTTTTCATCTCGCGCTCCGACATCATCGCGCCGGAACGGCTTGCATCTGTGAAAAAATCCCTTGCTGCCCTTGACATCCAAGCCCCGATGAGCGAACCGGCATCCTTTGCGCGCGAAATCGCGCTGCTTCCAGAAACGATCGAGCCCCTGGGACGACGCCCACATCATCCCCAATATCACGAAATCGATCACCTCCATGCGAAGCACCATTTCGCCTCCTGTGAAATTCCGCTTCCGGCGCTTCTGCCAAAAAGGGCTTTCGAGAATTTACTGGATTCCCTTCCCAAAGAAGTCCTTCGCGCCAAAGGTCTCGCCGCCCTCCGCGAAGACCCCGGCGAGTTTCAAATTTTCCAAAAAGTCGGCCCCGATGGCCCCGCTCATTTTCACCCGATCGGGCGCCATCCATGGATTGACGCCCCCGTAGCCCTCTTCATCGGCCCGCAGCTTCCCATCGAGGTTTTGAAAACGCGAATTGATGAATTAAAAAAACGCTTTTTTTGGGGGGGCACCAACTTTGGCTTGCCAAAAAACTACCGGCGGAGGGGCTCGAACCCACACTCCCGAGGGAACGCGATTTTGAGTCGCGCGCGTCTGCCAATTCCGCCACGCCGGCTTGAAAAGAAAACTAAAATGCCCGCGCGCGCGAGGCAATGAGGAAAAGGGTGAGCTACGAGAAAAGCCGATCCGCCAAACTGCGCACGAGGGAGGTTTTGTCAGGAGAGTGCGACACTTCCGACTCGTCCGGAGAGACGATTCCGAATCCCTCCCCGTAGGCTGTGCCATTCAGCACGCAGAGGTCGGTGCGGCATTGGGCGATTTGCTCGCGGGCGCGCGAGAGGGCTTGGGCGCGGCCGCCATCGAGTTCGTATTTCCAACCCACGATTTTGGCAGCGGGGAACAGCTCGCGCAGAGTTGGCAGGATTTTTGGAGCGGGTCGGAGAGTGAGCACGAGAGACTCGCCCCGGCTGGAGAGTTTGTTTCGCCCCTCGGCGCCTTCGATTTTCTCGACCTCGAAATCACACATCGCGGCGGCGTGAAAAACAGCGTCGGGCTGGCGCGGGAGTTCCCGAAGTGCGACTGAAAGCGTTTCGTTTGTGGAGAATTTCCGTACCGCCGCGCCCTCTGGCGCGGGCTCGCTGCTCCCCTCCCCGCGAAAGCAAACCACCTCAATTCCTCGCGAGAGCAACTCGTGCGCGAGGAGTGCTCCAATTTCTCCCGTTGCGAAATTTGTAATTCGCCGGACAGAATCGATCGGGGCAATGGCCGGCCCGCAGGTGATGACGGCGAGTCGGCCCATGAATCAGACCTCCGTTTAGTGCCGGAAATGGCGATTGCCTGTGAAGACCATCGCCACTCCCTTGTCGTTGGCGGCCTGGATGACCTCGGCATCGCGCACCGAGCCGCCGGGCTGAATGGCGGCGGTGGCACCGGCCTCGGCGGCGGCGATAAGTCCATCGGGAAACGGGAAAAATGCGTCGCTGCAAACGGCGCTGCCCTTCAGCGAAAGTCCGGCCTCTTGGGCTTTCCACACGGCAATGCGGGAGGCGTCCACGCGAGACATCTGCCCTGCGCCGACCCCCAAAGTGCGGTCCGCGCCGGCGTAAACGATGGCGTTCGACTTCACATGCTTCACGACCTTCCAGCCAAATTCCATTGCTTCGATTTCGGCCTTGGTGGGTGGGCGGGCGGTCACGACCTTGTGCTCGAGTTCCGGGATGTCGGCGGTATCGCAGTCCTGCACGAGCAGGCCGCCGAGCACACTTCGGATGTCGCGCTCGCACTGGGTGAGTGGCTTGAGGACGCGCATGAGCCGGAGGTTTTTCTTTTTCTGAAGGAGCGATCGGGCCTCGGATTCAAACTCCGGCGCAATGATGACCTCGCTGAAAATCTCACTGATTGCCTTGGCGAGATCAAGCGTCACTGGCTG
>JBIPMC010000177.1:0-4699 GCA_044369345.1 Terrimicrobiaceae bacterium | reverse complement strand
CTTGCCGCCGAGCTCGGAGCAATCAGCGAGCTTTCCCTCGCCGTCGCGGTAAAACCAAAAGCGCAGGCCGTTTTTTGAAATCTGAGTGCGGGCAAGAAAGTTCGTGAGGCCGAGAACGCGGGTTAGGAAAAAACTGCTCACCTCGGTTGTTGCCTCGCCGACGCGGCGTTTGAAGGTGTCGTTTTTCTCAACGACCAGCACACGGAGCGAGGGATCACGGCGCTTGAGCAAAAACGCCGTTGCCGCGCCGGACATGGCGCCGCCGATCACGATCACATCGAAGTCGTTTTCGCCGGGCGGGTTCATCATCAAAAAACTAACCGCCCGCCCGGGTTTTCGCCAAGACCCAAGGGGACTGTGGACGAATTCTTGCGCAGGGTTTATTCTCGCGCTCAAAGAATCAATCCATGCCCATCTACGAATTTTACTCGCCGGACTCGCACAAGATTTATTCGTTTTTTGCCCGCAGTCTTGCCTACGCCTCCAAGACGCCGCGCTGCCCCGACCAGCCAAATGCTCGTATGGAGCGAGTCGTATCGCGGTTTGCCGTCACGGGCCGCGCGAAGGAAAAAATCGACGCTCCCACTGGCGATGACATGGACCCGCGCATGGAGCGAGTGATGGCCGAGATGGAACGCGACATGGCGGGAATGGATGAAAACAACCCGGATCCCCGCGCGCTTGGCCGGATGATGCGCAAAATGACCGAGGCGGCCGGCCAAAAAATGCCAGTCGAGATGGAGCAAATGATCCGCCGCCTCGAGGCCGGTGAGGATCCCGAGAAACTCGAGGAAGAATTTGGCGACGCTTTTGAAAACATGGATTTCCCAGACGGGATGGTTGGCGCCGGGGATGCTGGCTTGCCTGGCCTGAAAGCGCGGAAAAGGAGGGCCGAGCGCGATCCGGCACTTTACGAGCTTACAGATTATATCTGACCCGCAACGAATTCGCCGATGGCCGCTGCGTCGGCTTCGGTGAAGGCGCGTTCCGGCAATGGGGGAGCGTCGAGGTTTTGGCGACGGATTTCACCACCCTGCCAAATCCACACGGCCTCTGAATACGGCCCGACCTGTCGGGGATCGCTCCAAGTGTGGATCGAGAGAAGCTGCACATCCAAAGCCGCCGCGAGATGCATCGGGCCGCTATCCACGCTCACAACAAACTTGGCACCACGAAGGAGGCCTATGATTTCGAGGAGATTGGTTTTTCCAAGCAGATCAACCACGCTGAAATTCTCCCCGGACGATCCCGTTCCAACGAGGAGAACTTGGCACTTGTTTTGAAATGCTTTCACAAACGCGCGAATCGCAGCGGTGTCCATCGACTTGCCCGCGCCGCGTGAGAAGGGATGCAGAACGATGTAGGGCGCCGCTGGTGTAAACGCGAGGCACGGTTCACCGGCGGGGAGGTTCCATTGCCAAGGCGTCGAGGGATCGATCCCAAGCGCGGGAATCGCCCGCAGATACCGCCTTACCGCATGTTCATCGCGACGGACCTGAATTTTATTCGTGTAGAAAAAACCCGCTCCTTCGCGGGCGTCGCCCAACCCGAAAATCCTCTTCGCTCTGCTGCAGGCGGCCATGGCGCCGCTTCGCAACAAGCATTGAAGATCGAGCGCCATTGCAGGCTCGAGTGCGCGGAGGCGCCGATACCAAGGGATCGAACGGCAGAAGCCCGCCGCTCCCCGGAAACTATGCCTTGGAAAAAGATGAACGCGATCGATAGCCGGGTTTCCCCGCAGGAGCGGCTCCCAGCGTGGATCGACGATCCAAGTGATCTTTGTTTCCGGCCAGGCGTTATGAATCGAGGAGGCGACCGGCAGGGTGTGAATGACATCGCCCATCGAGCCGGGCTTAATCAAAAGGAGGGAACCGGGCCTCGCAGGCACGGGTCAGCGTCCTTTTGCCAAGCGGAGCGCGAGTTTTTCCGGGAGCTTGGCTTCGAGAATCGCGCGCTGAGCCCCTTCGAGATCATAGGGGAGCCGACGCAGGCACAACTCGTTTTTATCGGTGTCGTAAATGCAATATGCCGCGCGCCAATCTCCATCGCGGGGTTGGCCGACGCTGCCAACATTGACGAGATATTTTTTGTTTTTCTCGATCTGGACGGTCTCAAACGGCTTCATACTCACAGTGCCGTCGCGCACATAGACCATGGGTCGGTGGGTGTGGCCGATGAAGCAAAGACCGGTATGCTGGTAGGTGAAACTCGCGGCTGCATCGAGCGCGGAGTTCACATAGCCCCATTTGTGCGGGGTATCGAGAGTGGCATGAACGATGGTAAAATCGCGGATGAGTCGCTGAATCCGGAGCTCGCGAAGCCATATTTTGTCGGATCCGTCGAGGCGGTCGCGTGTCCAATCGAGCGCCTCCTCGGCCAACGGGTTCAGCCCCTCCTGCGTGAAATTCATGGAGGCCTGCTCGTCGTGGTTGCCTTTAACGACGGGACAATCGAGTTGGCGCACGAGCTCGATGCATTCCTTGGGAAAGGCGTTGTAGCCGACAACATCTCCCATGCAGATGCAATGGGTGCAGCCCTGATCACGAATGTCCACCATCACGGCTTGTAGCGCGTGAAGGTTGGCGTGGATGTCTCCAAAGATGGCGAAACGCATGGAATGTCAGTTTTGCGGGTGAGCAGGCGCGGAATCTATTCGCGCGGCGGCAGGAATATCCAGCCTGTTTTCGAGCTCGCGAAGAAAATTGATGAGCGAGGGCAGGCGTTGTTTTTCGCCCTGAAGCCAGAGCGCACGGAGCTTTTCGTAAGCCTCGCGCTCGCGGCCGGGGCATTTGGCCAACTCGTAACAGGCGAAGCGTGCCGCATAGGGCGGCGCATCGGAAAACGCGGCGGCCTTGGCAAAAGCCTCCGCTGCGGCGCAGTGATCCTCGAACTTGTCGCGAAGCAGGACGGCGAGTTGGAGATAGAGCTCGGAGCGGTCCGGGTTGTTCTTGATGCCACGCTCGAGAAAATCCCGGCCGAGGTTGAAGTATTCGCGCTGGGCTTTGATGCGAAGCGCCTCGCTGGGTTGCTTTTCGTTTTGCATCGCAGCGGTACTGGCATTCCAAGCCATGTGCCACGCGGCCATGTCCCAGTAGGTGAGCGAGCGCGGTTGGAGCGTCGTGACGGTGTCGAACAACCCCGCCATCCGGCCCCACTCGGTATTTTCCCAAGCAGAGTGGGCATCAATCCACAGAATCGCCGCCAGCGGGGAGCGAAATCCACTGAGCGCGGCGAGGAAGCCCGCCTGGCCAATGCGCTCCCGCAGGTCGATATCGAGCAGGGTCTTCTGGAAATAAGCAGCCTGTGCCTCGCGGGCGAGACGGCCTTGAAACGGAAGCATCGCCGCGCCGCAGAGCGCCAACAGCAGAACCGCCGCAGACTGCCTCCAACTCATAGCTCGCGGCCGGAAAACACGAGCGCCGAAAGCGCGAAATAGACGGCGATGTAGATCCCGCCGAGCGCCGCCGTGCCGAGGAAGAGCTTCAGCGGCACGGCCGTGCCCGCGATGATATCATCGGTGAGATTGAAGGCCTGCAGGTCGGGAAACAGCAACGACACGAGCGCCACGAGGAAGCGCGACCACCATTCGACATCCAGGCCTGAGAGCCAGTATTCGCGCGCGGTGGCCTGCAAGTGGCCGATGAAATACAACGCCACGGCCATCAGGATCGTAAAAATCGAGGAGGTCGCGAAGGTAGAAAGAAACAGCGTGAGCGAGGCCAGAAGCGCGGATTTGATGAAAATCACCAGAATGCCCGGGAGCAGGTTTGCGTTAAAGGTGGAGGCTGTCACTTCCTTCACCGCGAGCGCCAATTCCTCGGGTGGCGCGGAGGCGAACTGCACGCGAGTCTCCGCCAGAACGGCGCTTTCGCGAATCCAGAGGACCGCGATGAAAACCCCGCTCATGAGAAAAATCGCGACGGCGAGTAGGGCGAGGATTCCGCACAGTTTTCCAAGCAAGTAGCAATGGCGCGGCACAGGCTTTGCGAGGATCGTGTAAATCGTGCGGTCCTCCATGTCCTTCGGCAAAAAATTCGCCGTCGCAAGGATCGCGACAAGCGCACCAAAGACCGACATGGCTCCGAGGGAGATGTCTTTCAACATCTGAAATTGCTCCTGGAACGACAGCTTCGCGATGAATGCAGAATTGCCGATCACCAGCAGGGCGAAAATGAGAAGAAAATAGAAAACCTTTTGCCGGACGAGTTCGGTGAGAGTGTTTCGTCCGATGGCCCAAACAACACCTGCGAGCCTCATGGCTTGATGTGGAGCCTCGCCGGGAAGGAAGTGCCAACATCCTTGCCATGGAGGGCGGCGCGGAGTTGGCCGGGTTTGCGGCCATCGAGAATGTGGGCGGAAATTCCGGCGGCGGCAGCTTTCCGAACAGCTTCGAGTTTCGTTTTCATGCCGCCCACCGATTCCTCGCCTTTGTCGGGGCGAACGAAGCGGAATGCCTCGGCGAGATCACGCACTTTGCCGATGCGTTTGCCATCCGAATCCTGAAGGCCGTCGGTGCTCGTCAGGATGATCAAGTGGTCGGCCTGGGCCAGAATCGAGACCTCGGCGGAAAGGCGGTCATTGTCGCCAAAGCGCAGTTCCTCGACGGCGACCGAGTCGTTTTCATTAATGATCGGAATGGCTCCGCGCTCAAGAAGGCAGTCGATGGTGTTTCGGGCATTGTCGCGGCGCATGAAACTGT
>JBIPMC010000176.1:0-4704 GCA_044369345.1 Terrimicrobiaceae bacterium | reverse complement strand
GCTTTTACGGCATCGAACGCGCCCTTGGAAAGTAAAGCTCCAGCCATGCGGATCGGGGATTTTTTCAACTCATCCTTGATCCAGCCCACCATCGATTTGGCAAGGCCCTCGATGGTTTTCAAAAAATTGTTTCCGGTGAAGCCGTCGCAGACCACGACTTCAACGGGCTTTTTGAAAATCCCATGGCCCTCGACATTTCCCGCAAAAGAAATCGGTGCCGACTGGAGAAGTTCGTGGCACTGGAGGCAAAATTCGGTCCCCTTGCTGGGCTCGGTGCCAATGTTGAGCAAGCCGACGCGGGCGCGATTGCCACCAACGACGGCCTTGTAATAAACGCTCCCCATGACGGCAAAGCCCACGATGTGCTTTGGGCTGGGGTCGATATTCGCACCGCCATCGATCAGCAAAAAAACTCCGTCCTCAGCGGGAATTAAAACTCCGAGCCCGGCTCGATCGATGCCGGGCAGGGTGCGGAGTTTGATCGTCGCGGCGGCGACGAGCGCGCCAGTGTGACCAGCGGAAACCACCGCCTCGGCCTCGCCTTTTTTGACCAAGTCCACAGCGCGGCTCACGGAGGAATCTTTTTTCCGGCGCACGCTATCGAGGCCGTTGTCGGTCATGTCCACGACCTGTGAGGCGTGGTGGAAAGACAACCGTGTCTCGATCCCGGAGGTGTTGTGCTTGCGCAATTCGGCGCGAACTTTTTCCTCGTCGCCGACGAGAATCAGCTCGATATCGGGAAAATCACGCAGGGCCTGAACAGCCCCCGCGACGGGATTTTGCGGGGAAAAGTCCCCTCCCATGGCGTCGAGGGCTATTTTCATCCGGGGATAAAAGTGCCCGCGGAATTACTCTGCGCCGATCGTGAGAACTTGGCGCTTGTTGTAATAACCGCAGGCTGGGCAGGCGGTATGACCGGGCAGGGCCGCGCCACATTGCGGGCATTTGCTGAGTTTCGGAGCCTTCCAGCGGTTGGCAGCTTTGCGGGTGCGGAGGCGCATCTTCGAGGTTTTGCGTTTGGGAACTCCCATAGATCTTTAATTTATTTTATTTTGCAGCTTGTCCAATGCATCCCACGCCGAAGCCCGTATTTGGGCCGGTTGCCTGTCAAAACCCGGCACGCCTTCACGCGAGGCAGGGCATTTCGGTTCTCCATTGCTGTCGCACCTGGGATGCGCAGGCAGGTTGAGGTGAATATCCTCCCGCGCCAACGGGGTCAAGTCTATCAACTCACCACCTGGCAGGTCCATCTGAAGGGAAAATGGATCCGCCACAATCTCGCGCTCGAAATTCTCGAGGCAAGCGACACATTGCATCCGGCCGCTCAACGCAAGCCGACCGGTGGCAAAAAGCCCTCCGCCGCTCAAGCCGACATCCAGCGAATAGCTCAACGGCGAGACCGGCGTGACGCCAGCCTCCTCGAGGCCGAGCGGCTCGGCGCTTTCTTCGCCCTCCAAATGCAGGGTATCCCCCTCGGGTATCTGGCGCAGGTGAACTTTCATGATCAAAAACCTCCTCGATTGATTTACAATTTCGGCCAACCGCGACGGCGATCAAAGACCTTTTTCGACAATCCGGAAAAGATCCGTGTTGTCGATGAAGCCATGGATTTTTTCCGAGCCCGGCCCGGTTGCCACAACCACCGCATCCTCTGCCGTGCCAATCGCAGCGGCGCGCTTGCTCACGGCGGGCTCGGTCGAGACAGGACCCTCCGCCGTGACGCGCGTGCCAGACTCGGGGCCGGTGGACCAAGTGATCGAGGGAACGCCCTGCGCGTTTGTTCCCAAAAGCCCGGCGCCTTTGTCGTTTCGGAACGGGTAGCCGTTCAGTCGAAGTCCTCCCACATTCCGTTTTCCCGCGACAATAATCAGAGCCTTGTGGCCAGCGTAGGTCTTGGCCTCGCGCACCGCATCGTCGAGAGCGAGGAGTTCGCGCAAAGTCCGTTCGCCCTCGTTTTGCGTTCCGGATTTACCAGCCAGGGCAGCATCGACGACAAGCAAATATCCGCGCTGGTTGTATTGAAGCATTTTGATCGCGTAGCGGACCATCGCGGCGAGCGAAGGCTGAGTTGCGGTCACGGTGACTTCATCCACGAAACTCAAATTTCCCATGCCGAAAAGCCCTATTGTTTTGGGACTCCGCCACAGCGGGGTTTGCTCAAGTTCGGCCTGCGTGAGCGCGATGTCGTAGCCCTTTTCTCGCATTTCATTCAAAAGATCGCGCCCGTCCTGTCTGCGTCCGCCCTGCGTGGTCGGCAAAAAATCCGCCGCGCCGCCACCGAGCAAAACATCGATGCCGGGATTCTCCGCGAGTTGACGCGCGATCGTCATGTAGTCGAGCGGATCCGAGGTTTTGGCATAGAATGCCGCCGGCGTCGCATCGGTGAGGGAGGCATTCGAAATCAAGCCGGTCAGGCGTCCTCGCTCGGCCGCGAGATCGAGCAGGTTGGGGATTTTATTTTTTCCGCTCAAAACACCCAGCGAGCCGTTGTTTCCCTTGCGCCCCGTGCCGACAGATGTCGCGGCCGCCGCCGCGTCGGAAACAGCAAAGTCGTTCGCGTGAGTCGTGGCGAGCGCGAGGTTCGGAAATGACTCGAGCGCGAGCCGGTGGTCCGCGCCGCCCTCGTAATTCCGCGCAGGCGTGAGCACCGACGGGGTAAGGTTATCGACGAGAAAAACGATCACTGCAAAAGGCCGCTGCACGACCCAGTTCACATAAAACAACCCGCCAAGCCCGAGAAAAACCAGCACGCAAAAAAGCGCGAGCAGGCGGTTGCGGAATTTTTTACTCATGGAAAACATTTGCGTCCGACCCGCATCGTCGGCAATATGAATTTCCGTTTTGCCCTGTGGTGTAATGGTAACACAGCGGCCTTTGGAGCCGTTATTCATGGTTCGAGTCCATGCGGGGCAGCCACCCGGATAATCAGCAAATCGGGTGGCTGAAAGGGGTGAAATGAGAAAAATGTGTCTGGGAATTTTTCCCGCCGCCCAGAACAGACTGGACACCTCTATCTATTCCCTGCATCGCTCGATCGTCCTAGCCTGATTTCGGCGATCCAAAAAACAATCAGCGCCCCAAGGCCCGGTGATGATCAAAGTAAGCTGATACCGCGCCGCCTCGAGAACCTCGTTGTTGGATTTGTTGATTCTCTTGATTTTCATCTCCGAGAGGTCGCTTCGCAGGCTCGCGTGGTCCATGGTGATGGAAACGACATGCCCCGTTTCACCCCAATGCAGGGAGCCATCCTCGGACAACTCCCGCGTCTCCGCAGGCGTTCCCCCCACCGATCTCCAGCAAGGCGGAATCTGTATCCTCGAAGTATTTGATTTTTACCGTTGCTGCTACTCGCCGTGGCGGTCGAAGAAGGCGTTGTGGACCGCCCGCCCGCTGATAGAAGGATCACCAGCAAAACCCGGTTCTCAAAGTAGGAAATCCTCGCCCCGCGCGGCGATTCGCCCCGCCGACTGGATTTCCTGAGAATCGGGATAATCAATAACAAATTCGATCCACTCGTCCTTGAGAAATGCGCGGGCAACCCGATGGCGCGAGTCCCGGAAGTAATTGCTCTGCGAAAAAAGTGGCCTCGGATGCTCCTGACGGGGGAGAACATCGAATTAAAATGATCGTTTCGGAAATCTTGCTCCGCGAAACTCTCAGCGGCCCTGAGAGGATTATCGCCGCTCCAGGTGGAGGGGGTGCCGCTTGGTGATGCACCATTCATCTTGAGCCTGGGGGGGCGGGACGCATAACTTGTCTTTGATGTCCCACCTCCCGAAGGATTGGCGCTTCTTGCGCTCGGCTTGGATTTACGCCTTGGTTCTTTCTGGAACCACCGCGAAGGCGTCGGAGCTGGTTGGAGTGGTTTTCGGGGAAATCAGCGGCCGTCACGATGTCGTGACCTCACGGCGTCGGCGGCGATTGTTTTTTGCCAAGCTTCTGCGCGAAGCGGCCAGCTTGCCACGCGTTTCAGAAAGCGAGTTTTCAGGGCCTTCGGGGCTTTTTTCCTTTCATCAACTCCAGGAGCCGGGGCGAAGCGCGCTTTCGCTTCTCTACTTCCGGCTTTTCACGCCCGAGCAGTTGGCGGATGTGATCGGTCGGTCGGAGAAGGATTTGCCAGCGATCCTTGCGACAGCCCGTGCCGAGTTAGCCCAAAAACTCCCCGAACCAGCATGAACCCCCGCGCCGCCAGAAATCTCCTCGCCATGCACCTCGAGGATCCGAATGAAACCGCGCCGCCGGTCATTCAAAAAGCGTTGAAGGCTCTTGCGCGCTCGCCGGAGTTAAAAGCGGAGTTCCACCAACAGGCTGCTCTCGATGTGCGCGCTCGCCGGATTCTCGGCGAGGTCGAGATTCCTTTTGAGGTCGACGAAATGCTCTCCTCGAAAGTCGCCGCCCTGCCATCGAGGGGCTTCAATCCAAGGGATCCCGCCATTTTCGCGGCGGCGATCGGCTTTCTTCTGCTCATTCTGGTGCTGACTTGGAATTTCCTCGGGCGTCCGGCGTCATTCCCACCCGATGCGGTGGAAATCGCCGAGCGCGTCCTCGAAATCGAAGACGAGCCTCTGGAGCCGGTCGGTGAGCCTGCGGGGGAAGTCGAGGATTGGTTTGTGCTGAAAGGATTCGATGGCTTCAAGGTGCCGGAACACCTCGCCGCACATCTCGCGGAAACCGGAGGAATTCTCACAATCGAAAACCAACCTG
>JBIPMC010000175.1:0-4712 GCA_044369345.1 Terrimicrobiaceae bacterium | reverse complement strand
TTGAGAAAAACGCATTTCTCCAGTTCTGGGACGCCATCCCCGCCGCGCTCGATAGTGGCATCGAAACGATCAACCGCGAAGGCGGCAACAAAAAGAAAGCACCACGCATCACTCACAAGGATGTGCCAAGCATCTACCCGGTCGGCTCCGATGTTTTGGTGCAGGTGAAAAAAGGTCCGATCAGCAACAAGGGCCCCCGCATCACCACCGACATCAGCCTGGCCGGACGCTATCTCGTTTTAATGCCTTTCAACGACCAGTTCGGCATCTCGCGCAAGATCGAGGATCCCAAGGAGCGCGACCGCCTGCGCAAAATTCTCCGCGAACTCGATGTTCCCGAGGGCATGGGTGTCATCATGCGAACCGTCGGCGCCGGCCAGCGTGCGCGCTACTTCGTGCGCGATCTTAGCCTGCTGCTCGATCAATGGGCGCAGGTGCAAAAAGGTCTGAACGAAAAGCAGGCACCGGCGTGTCTTTTTGAGGAACCCGATCTCGTCGAGCGCACCGTGCGCGATTTCCTCACCGACGAGGTGGACGCCGTCATCATCGACGATGCCAAGGCAGCCGAACGCATGCAGGAGATCGTCGGCCACATTTCCAAACGCGCAAAAAAATCCATCCAGCACTATACTGGCGCCCAGCCGATCTTTGAATGCTTCGGCGTGAAGAGTCAGATCGAAGCGGCATTCCACCGCCAGGTTTGGCTTCCTTGCGGGGGCTACATCGTCATCGATGAAACCGAAGCGATGATCGCCGTCGATGTGAACACCGGCCGGAACAAAGGCGCGAAGGACATGGAAAAAACCATCCTCCAAACCAACCTCGAGGCTGCCGAAGAAATCGCCCGCCAGCTCCGCCTCAGGAACATTGGCGGACTCATCGTCGCTGACTTCATCGACATGAAGAACCGCAAGGACCAGCAGGCCGTTTACCAACGCATCAAGGATCGCCTCAAGCGCGACAAGGCCCGCACCCATGTGCTCCCGATCTCACAACTCGGTCTCATGGAAATGACCCGCCAGCGTGCGAATGAATCTCTCGCGAGCACGCTCTTCATTCCATGCCCGCATTGCTCAGGCAAGGGTGTGATCAAAAGCCCGATGACCATGAGTGTGGAACTCCAGCGCGCCCTCCACTCTGTCATGCGCAAGCACCAGGAGAGCGTTCACGAGATTCGCGTCACCGTTCATCCCGACCTGCTCAACCGCCTCCGCACGGACGACGAGGATCACCTGATCGACATCGAGCGCCGCTACGCCGGTCGCTTGGTCTTCCGCGCCGACCCGACCTTCCACCAGGAAAAATTCGTCATCGCCAACGCACAGTCCGGAGAGGAGCTCAAGGCCTGAACCGCCCGATCTTTGCGAGCGGGAAAATTTCGGTTTTTTCGCTTGCAAGACCTGGATCGATCCCTAGTCTCCACCCTCCCGCAAGGTGTCGGGGAAATGCCGAAGCCGCATTTCCGCGACGACCCGCGAGTTAGAAAACGATTCGAGAATGCCAACCATCAACCAGCTCGTCCGCAAAGGACGCCAGAAAATCAAGGTCAAGTCGAAGTCGCCCGCGCTGGCGAATTGCCCGCAACGCCGTGGCGTGTGCGTGCAGGTCATGACCCGCACTCCCAAGAAGCCCAATTCCGCTCTCCGCAAGGTCGCCAAAGTTCGTCTCACGAACGGCCAGGAAGTCATCGCCTACATTCCCGGCGAGGGACACAACCTCCAGGAGCACTCGATCGTCCTCGTCCGCGGCGGCAAGGTGAAAGACCTTCCCGGCGTTCGCTACCACATCGTGCGCGGAACCCTTGACAGCCTCGGGGTTGACGGTCGCCGTCGCGGTCGTTCGAAATACGGAGCCAAGCGTCCGAAGCCCGGCCAAGAAGACAAAGGCGCCAAGGGCAAAAAGAAATAATCAACAGAACTCCCATTCACCATGTCACGCCGCCGCAGAGTTATTCATAAAGAAGTCAAAAAGGACTCCCGCTATGCGAGTCCTGTCGTCGCCAGCCTCATCAGCACCGTCATGCGCGCTGGCAAGAAGTCGACCGCCGAACGCATCGTCTACACCGCGATCGAGAAAACCCGCGAGGGCACCGATACCATCGATCCTCTCGAGACCCTCAACAAGGCCCTTGAGAATGTGAAGCCCCGCCTTGAAGTAAAATCCCGCCGCGTTGGCGGTGCCACCTACCAGGTGCCGATGGAAGTTCCCGCCGCGCGGCAGGTCTCCCTCGCCATGCGCTGGCTCGTCAATTTCGCCAACGGCCGCAAGGGTGTTCCGATGGAAAACGCCCTCGCCTACGAACTCAAAGACGCCGCCGCCGGACAAGGCAACGCGATCAAGAAACGCGACGACATGCACAAGATGGCGCAGGCCAACCGCGCCTTCGCGCATTTCCGCTGGTAGGATGATTCTCCAAAGCGGGCGGTTTTTTCCCCACAGGAAAAACCGCCCTCTTTTTTATTCCCGACTCCCGATTTTTTAAAAGAAACACAACACACCATGGCAGCCACGACCGACACCTCGAACCCAAACTCCCCCAACCGCGCCTTCCCTCTCGAGCGCACACGCAACATCGGCATCGCCGCGCACATCGATGCCGGCAAGACGACCCTCACCGAGCGAATCCTTTTCTACACCGGCATGATCCACAAGATCGGCGAGGTGCATGAAGGCACCACCGTCACCGACTGGATGGAGCAAGAGCGCGAGCGCGGCATCACGATCACCTCCGCCGCCACGACCTGCTCGTGGATGCAGCGCAAAGAAGAAGGTGTTTACAAGTCTTTTGAGGGCATCAAAATGCGCGTCAACATCATTGACACTCCCGGCCACGTGGACTTCACGGCCGAGGTGGAGCGTTCGCTCCGCGTGCTCGATGGCGCGATCGCCGTGTTCTGCGGCGTCGCCGGCGTTCAGCCCCAATCCGAAACCGTCTGGCGCCAAGCCACCAAATACGGCGTTCCCCGCATCGCGTTCGTTAATAAAATGGACCGCACCGGCGCCGATTTCGAAGCCGCCGTCAACTCCATGCGCCAAAAACTCGGCGCAAATGCCTGGCCGATCCTCATCCCGCTGGGTCGCGAGGATTACCTCAAAGGCCAGATCGATATCATCAACCAGAAGGCAGTCATTTATCACGACAACGACGCGATGGGCTCGACCTACACCGTCGAGGAAATCCCCGCCGAGTTGAAAGACATGGCCCAGGCCGCCTACGACGATCTCGTCGCCCAAATGTGCGACCTCGACGAGGAAATCGGCATGCTTTTCCTCGAGGAAAAGCCCATCACCATCCAAGACCTCAAGGCCGCCATCCGCCGCCAGACCATCGCGAACAAATTCGTTCCGGTCGCCGGCGGTTCCGCCTTCAAGAACAAGGGCGTCCAATACCTCGTCGACGCCGTCGTGGACTACCTCCCCGGCCCGCTCGACATTCCGCCAGCCAAGGGCCAAAACCCCGACAACGGCGAACCCATGGATGTCGAGTCGAACGACAACGGCAAGTTCTGCTCGCTCGCTTTCAAGCTTTGGAGTGATCCGTTCGTCGGCAAGCTCGTCTTCTTCCGCGTCTACTCGGGCAAACTCTCGAAAGGCGACACCGTCTACAATCCGCGCACAAACAAGCGCGAGCGCATCAGCCGCCTGATCCAAATCCAAGCCGATAAGCGCGAAGATATCGAGACCTGCTACTCGGGCGACATCGCCGCGATCGTAGGCATCAAAAACATCACCACCGGTGACACGCTCTGCGACGAGGACCACGCCGTGCTCCTCGAGCCGCCGTCGTTCCCCGATCCCGTTATCTCGATGGCCGTCGAGCCGAAGACCAAGATCGATCAGGAAAAAATGGCGACCGCTCTCCAGCGACTCGCTGAAGAAGATCCGACATTCCGCGTCTTCACGAACGAGGACACCGGCCAAACGATCATCGCCGGCATGGGCGAACTCCACCTCGAAATCATCCGCGACCGCCTCATGCGCGAGTTCAAGGTCGAGGCGAACGCCGGCAAGCCGCAGATCGCCTACAAGGAAACCATCCTCTCGCCCGCCGATGGCGAGGGCAAACTCGTCAAGCAGTCCGGCGGCCGCGGTCAATACGGCCATGTCGTCTGCAAAGTCCGCCCCAACGAGCGCGGCAAAGGCCTTACAATCGAAAACAAGGTCGTTGGCGGCACGATTCCGAAGGAATACATTCCCGCCGTGGAAAAAGGCTTCAAGGAGGCGATCCTCAACGGCGTCGTCGCCGGCTACCCGGTCATCGATGTCCATGTCGACATCACCGACGGCTCCTACCACGATGTGGACTCGAACGAAATGGCGTTCAAAATGGCCGCGATCTTCGCGCTCAAGGATGGTTTGAAAAAAGCCAAGCCGATCCTGCTCGAGCCGATCATGAAGGTGGAAAATGTGACGCCCGAGGAATTCCAGGGCGACATCATGGGCGACCTCAACCGCCGCCGCGCCCGCATCCAAGGCATGGAGTCGAAGGGCAACCTTTGCACGATCAACGCCGAGGTGCCGCTCTCCGAGATGTTCGGCTACGCCACCGCGATCCGCTCGCTCTCGAAAGGCCGCTCCTCCTACTCGATGGAGCCCTCGCACTTCGAGGAAGTGCCTTCACAGGTGAAGGCCGCCATCCTCGAGCAGAAGGCCTGACCAAAGTCTCACTCAACAAACGCCGGACCTTGGAAACAGGGCCCGGCGTTTTTGTT
>JBIPMC010000174.1:0-4723 GCA_044369345.1 Terrimicrobiaceae bacterium | reverse complement strand
TTTTTGGTTCCCGCCTCATTTTCATGGGACACGCCCGTCCGCGAAACACTCGTCGAGTCCCAAGGTCCGAATTGGAAAAAATCTCCGCTGCGCAAAACCTACGAGACCATTCGTAAGTGGGGTGATTGGCCTCAAATCATGGTCGTCGGTGCGTTGGGTTTTCTCGTGGCGAAATGGAAAGGCAACCGCCGCTGGAGTCGGATTTTTCTGGCCGCCATGGTCGCCTCGACCCTCGCCGGGATGGTCGCCAATGCCTCCCGCCTGACCACCGGTCGCACCCGCCCGCGCGAAAGTCCCAAGATTGAACAGGGGTTCTACGGACCATGGCACGAAGGCCGCTTGCTGATTGGAGTGCCCGCCTACAATTCCTTCCCCTCGGGCCACACCGCGACCGCTTTCGGCTTCGCAGCCGTGCTCGTGATCGCATCGCCAATTTTGGGAACCATGGTTGCCCTTCCGCTGGCCGCCGCCGTCGCATGGGCCAGCATCGGCATCGGAGCGCACCACCCTTCGGATGTCACCGTCTCGATTTTGCTCTCCTGCCTCGTGGCTTGGGGAGTGTGGAAATGGACTGAATCCCGTTTCCCGTACCGCGGTGATTATTAAAAAGTCGGGCCATCCCTCGAATCATAAATCTCTCCGTGTATGAATGTTTTTCAATTTCGAGACCAAGTTATTGACAGCTACGCGGAGTTTTCGCGGAGTTTTGTGCGTTTCTCCGCCGGGGACATCGCGAAACTCGTGGACGGAGAATATTCGAAGGGGCGTTACTGGCCCGAGCCGCTGGTTCAAATCAATCCGAACTACAAGACCGGCGAAAGCGTAGAGCAACTGGCCAAGGACGGTATGTTGGAGCCCCTGACTGCGCAGATTTTTCAAATCCAAAAAACGGGGGGCGAACGAATTCCCGTCCGGCTTTACAAGCATCAGCAAGATGCCATCGCGCTTGCGCAGCAGGGCCGGAGCTATGTCGTCACCACAGGAACCGGGTCGGGAAAATCCTTGGCGTTTTTCATTCCGATCGTTGACCAGATTCTCAAAGCCAAAGCGGCCGATCCCCAGCCCCGCACACGAGCCATCATCATTTATCCGATGAATGCGCTGGCAAACAGCCAAGCCGAGGAGATCGGAAAATTTCTTGAGAACATTGGCGGCTCAAAGCGTCCCTTGACCATTACCAGATACACCGGGCAGGAATCTCCGGCGGAAAGGGACGCGCTCGCCGGGCAGCCACCGGACATTCTTCTCACCAACTTCATGATGTTGGAGTTGATCCTGACGCGCTTCGAGGAAGTCGATTGCCGGGTGGTGGAGAATTGCATGGGTCTGGAATTTCTGGTGCTGGACGAGCTTCACACCTATCGCGGGCGGCAGGGCGCGGATGTTGCCATGCTTGTGAGAAGACTCCGCCAGCGGCTTCAAGCTGGACGACTGCTTTGCATCGGCACCTCGGCCACGATGTCCAGCACGGGCACTCCGGAGGATCAGAAAAAAACTGTGTCTGATGTGGCCTCCAAAATCTTCGGCACTCCGGTGGCGGAGACCGATGTGATTGACGAGACCTTGCACCGGGCCACAAATCCCTCGCTCGGATTGAAAGCCGTGAAACCCCTTCTTAAGGCTCGGCTCGAACAAAAGATCGAGTCCTGGACTGATCTGGAATCCTTCCGGAATGATCCTCTGGCCGTTTGGACGGAACTGACCCTTGGGCTCGATTTGGAAAATCAATCAAGTCCCCGCCGCGCAAAACCACTGAGCCTGTCGCAAGCCACGGCGCGACTTTCCACAGATGCTGGTGTTGAGGAATCCCAAGCGCGATCGGCATTGGAGGATTTTCTCACTGCCGCGCAGACGGTGCGGACTCCGGATGAGCGCTCGCTCTTCGCGTTCAAGCTCCACCAATTCGTGAGCGGTCCAGGAAAGGTGCTTTGCACTCTTGAGCCGGAGGGAAAACGGTTCGTCACTTTGGATGCCCAGAGATTCGCCCCCGGTCGGCAAAGGGATGCCGTTCTTCTTTACAGCACGCATTTCTGCCGCGAATGCGGACAGGAGTATCACCCGGTTTGGAAGCATAAGGAAAACAGACCCGATTTCACCGCGCGCGAGATTGATGATGTCGGAACGGACGAGGATGGGTTCTCGTTTGGTTTCCTTGCCCCCATAGGCAAAGGGCAATCCTACCGTGGCGAGATCGAGGACCTCCCCGAATCGTGGTTGGAGCCGGGTGGAGAGTCGGCGAAGGTCAAAAAAAACTACAAGGACGCGGTGCCGGTTCCCCTGAAAATCGATTCGCGTGGGCATATCGGAGCGGGTTCCGATTTCTGGTTTATCCCGGGGAAGTTCCGGTTTTGTCTCCGCTGCGGCCACGAGCACCAGGCCCTCGGTCGCGACATGAACCGATTGACCGGTTTGTCCGGCGAGGGGCGTTCATCGGCCACAACAATCCTGACCCTCGCGATTTTGAGGCAGCATTTTTCCGACAGCGAAATGCCTGCGGACGGACCCGACCCCAGAAAGCTTCTCGGTTTCAGCGACAACAGGCAGGACGCCGCCCTCCAGGCGGGACACTTCAACGATTTCCTCTATCTGCTCATGATCCGGGCCGGGTTGGTGGCGGCACTTCGGAAAAGACCCGAGGGACTCTCGGCGGGTGAACTCGGCCAAGCCGTTTTTCAATCGCTCGGTTTCGACAGCCCGGAGGAAAACATCCTCGCGGAATATCTCCAGGAACCTGATCTGGTCGGTGGTGCCAAGGATGATGCCGACCGGGCCGCCCGGTTTGTTCTCGGTTACCGCTTGATTCGCGATTTGCGGAAAGGCTGGCGCTTCAATAATCCAAATCTTCGCCAGCTTCGGCTTTTGAAAATCGACTTTCCGAGGCTCGACGATTTGATGTCCGACGAGTCGCGTTTCGCTGCCGACAAACAGCCCGCTGATTCCAGCGAAGCTGTTCGAGCCGGATGGTCTCTCCTCCGATCCTTGAAACCCAAAGCCCGCACCGCTCTGGCCACGCTGGTTTTCGAGGCCATGATCCGGGAACTCTGCATTCAGTCCGACTACCTCGATCCCTCCCGTCAGGACACAATGCGCAGCCTGGTGAGCGGGCTGCTGACCGAACGATGGGGGTTCGCGCGCGATGAGCGATTGGGCGTTTCGCGTGCCATGATTCTCGACAAGCGTCCCGAGTCCAAAGGAGACAAAAAGCGGGACGACCTTGTGGGCGGGGGGGCCTCCTCCCGTTTGGTGAGGGAAATCAAATACTCCAAAATGTGGGGTGAATTTTCGGACGCCCCGGATTTCCCGAATATTCCCGGCCAAGTCCTCGTGGAAATGGTCCGCGCGCTCCTCCAAGTCTCTAAGGGATTCGTGGAATCAGTCCCCGTCGGCACAGGGAACCGACAAAACAAAAAGCCGATGCAGGCCTGGCGCATCAAGGAAACGGCGCTTCGCTGGGTGTTGGATGAAACTCCCAACCACGAAGGAAGCCAGGCCAACCGCTTTTTCCGGAATCTCTATCACTCCGTGGCCGATTTGCTGGAGACCAAGAGCCATCCGCTTTTTGATTTCGAGGCCCACGAACACACGGCCCAGGTCGATTCCGATCGTCGAAAGGTTTTGGAAGCCCGCTTCCGCATGTCGTCGCGCGATCGCGAGTGGTGGGAACACGAATCGGGCGAAAAGGGAAAACTCATTCGACTCCCCGTTTTGTATTGCTCTCCCACCATGGAATTGGGCGTGGATATTTCGGCGCTGAACACCGTCTATCTCCGCAACATTCCGCCCACGCCCGCGAATTACGCCCAACGCAGTGGACGGGCCGGGCGCTCCGGGCAAGCAGCGCTTGTTATTTCCTATGCGGCCTCGCTCAGTCCGCACGACCAATGGTTTTTCCAGCATTCCGACCAGATGGTTCACGGGATCGTAAAAGCCCCGACGCTCGATCTCTCGAATCGGGATTTGGTCGAGAGCCACCTGCACGCCGTGTGGTTGGCCGCTGTGCGCCACAAGATCGATACCAGCATCGCCCCGCTGCTGGACCTCGAAAAACCTGGCAAGCCTCTGGCGGATTCAATCCATGAGGCCATCACCGCGCCCGGTGTTGCAAACCGCGCACTCGATGCCGCGAATGCCGTCGTGTCACAGGTCACAGCCGAATTGGAGACCCAATCCTGGTTTGTCAGCGGGTATGTGGAGCGGGTGATCAACGAGAGCGCGGCGAAATTCGGTGCGGCTTTCAACCGCTGGAGAAAACTCTACGAAGCCACCCAGCAGCAGATGGCGGCTGCTGATGCCATCGCCAAAAGCCCAACCACTTCGTCGCAGGAGCGCGAGAACGCGAAGCGCCGGTATCTCGATGCCGTGAACCAGCTCAAGCACCTCCTGAAAACCGGCAACCACAACAACGATTTCTACACCTTCCGCTACTTGGCCAGCCAGGGGTTCCTGCCCGGCTACAATTTTCCCCGCCTCCCGCTCATGGCGTGGATTCCTGCATCCAAGTCCTCCCGCAACAACAAGGAAACGGCGGGGAGCATGGTCAGCAGGCCGCGATTCCTTGCCCTCTCGGAATTCGGCCCGCGAAGCCTCATTTACCACGAGGGCCGGATGTTCCGTGTCACTCGGGCCAAGCTCGACATCACGGCGTCGGACCATGTGTCCCCCGAGGCGAAGCTCTCGACCATCAACGCGCTTGTTTGCACCACTTGCGGTTACGGTCATCTCG
>JBIPMC010000173.1:0-4724 GCA_044369345.1 Terrimicrobiaceae bacterium | reverse complement strand
AAAAACAAACAAGCGCCTAGATAGATGCCTCGCGGTCTTCATGTCAAGAATGCTGCGAACGCGTGGGTCTTAAAGTTTCATCAGGGGTTGGCTGGTTTGGCGTCCTTGTTCAGGGTCTCGATAATCGACTTGCTGAAATCGAGTTCGGCCTTCGAGTAAATTACGACCGGCACCTGACCCATGCTCATGCCGGATTTATCGAGCACGACATCGTAGCCAGCGGTCTTAATCTGCTCGTTGACGATTTTCATAATTTCGTCGATGATGTCCTTACGCATCCGAATGAATTGCTCTTGGAGTTGGCGCTCGCGGGTGCCACGGAACTCGGCGATTTCACGATCGAGGTTGCGGGCTTCGGCGATTTTTTGGTCGCGGGCTTTCGAGGCTTTATCCTTGGCGTCCTTGCTGAGTTCGGGCTTTTCGAGATCGACATTGAGTTTGTTGATCTCATCCATTGCTTTTTTGAGGGTCTCGAGGCGGCCGTCGAGTTCGGTCTTCGCAGCGGCACGAGCTTCATTGAGCTTCGACTCGGCATCCTTCGTGCGGTGGTATTGGGTGAAAATGGCATTCATATCGAGGATGCCAATCTTACCATCCGCGTGAGCGGAAGAGGTGGTAGCGAGAGTGGTGGTGGCGACCATTGCGGCCGGGAGAAGGAATTTGAGCATTGGATTTTGTGTTATGTTCTGTGTGTGTTCAAAAAACAAACAAGCGCCTAGATAGATGCCTCGCGGTCTTCGTGTCAAGAATGCTGCGAACGCGTGGGCTTTTAGAATTGGTAGCCGATGTTGAAGTTGAATTTGCCGGGAGGGCCGTTCCAGCTGTCGTAGACAACCGGGATACCGTAATCGACACGGATGGGGCCGATGGGGAGGTCGAGACGCAGGCCAACGCCGACATCGACATTATAGTTTGAGGTGCCGAAGTCGTAGGCTTCAGGGTTGACGAAGCCCGCATCGCTGAAGACTGCGCCGCGAACGCGGCTGATGATCGGGAAGGTGAGTTCGAGCGTGATGTAGCCGAGCGAATTGCCGCCGATCGGGTTTCCATCGCCATCCACGGGCCCGACTTCGCGGAAGTTGAAACCGCGCATATTGTTCGCGCCGCCGAGATAGAGGCGGTCGAAAATCGGAACGCCGTTTCCATAGCCGTCGTCATCGCCGGATTGGTTGGGGCCCCAGCCGTCAGTTACGGCAAGTTGGCCCTTGGCGAGGAAGATCAAATCCCAAGGCAGCGGGATGTATTTAGCCGCCTCGAGTGAGATGCCGTAGTCCTGCACCGTGCCGCCGAGGAATCCGCCGCCGAGGAATCCAGTGAGTTCGATGAGTTCGCCCTTTCGGGTGAGGAAAAGGCTATCGCGAGTGTCCCAGACAAGCGAGCTGGTGACGGCGCTCTTGTAGTAGGATCCAGCGGCGTCCTCTATCACCGGACCGGCTTTGCCGTTGCTGCTGAAGCCGCCAAAGGCCGATGAGGGGAAGGGGTCGACAATATCGCCCACATCATAAATCACGACGCGCTCGAAGCGGTATTCGTTGCGGAGGGAGAGGGCGCGCCATACCTGTTGGCGAGTCTGGAGCGCGAAGCCCGCATTTTCCTGTGCGTAAACCTCCGACAGGAAGTCTGCATTCCGGTAGTAGGCTTCGGCGCCGGCGGAGAGTTTGTAGCCGAGGAACCAAGGCTCGGTGAGTGAGGCCACGAAGTCTTGGCGCAGGAGACCGTATTGAGCGCGGATGCGGAAACGCTGACCACCGCCAGTGAATCTAGGCCAGTTGAGAAGATCGAAGTTCGATTGCTGGAGCTCGGCAAATCCGATCAAGCTATCGATCGTGCTAAAGCCCGCGCCGAAGTTGAACGAGCCGGTGCGTTTTTCCTCCACAATCACATTGAGGTCCTTACGGCCGGGCACCACGGTGTCGGTTGGTTGGGTCTCGACGCGCTCGAAGTAGTTCAAATTCTCGAGGCGTTTCTTGCTGATGTCCACGAGCGTTGTATCGTAGACCTCACCGGGCTTCACGGCCAACTCGCGCCGAAGCACACGGTCCTGCGTGCGGGTGTTTCCCTGGATGTTGACGAGGTTGATGTAGGACTGAACGCCCTCGTCGATCGAGTAGGTGAGATTCACAGCGCCGGGGCCGGCGGGGAGGACTTCGGGAATAGCGGTCATATCCACATACCCGCGGCTTCCGTAGAAATCACGCATCGCCTTGAGGTCGTCACCCATGCCTTTCGGAGTGAAGAGCTGGCCTGCATTCATTTTGAAGCAGCCTAAAACCTCGCCCTCGGGCACGATATTCACGCCTTTGATGCTGACTTGGTTCACCCGGTATTCGGCGCCCTCGCTGATCGTCACGACCAGCTCCACGCCTTCGCCTGCAAGTGGACGCGTTTCGATTCCCGAGACATTCACATCGGCAAAACCACGGTTCTGATAAAGAGACTGGATGGCTGCGCGGTCTTCCTCAACCTGAGAGGGCTCGAGCCGGCCGCTCTTGTTGAAGAAGGTCAAAAGATCGAGCGGTTTTGTCTTCATCACTTTCCGGAGGTCTCGGTCAAGGACCGAGTCATTGCCGATGAAAGTGATCTTTTTCACGATGAGTTTCGGCCCCTCGGAGATAGCGAAAATCAAGCGCGCGCGGTTCTGGCCGGGGATGTCCTGAACCTTGTATTGCACATCGACATCGGCGTAGTTGCGGTCGTTGTAGAGTTCGAGTATCTTCTGGCGGTCCACCTCGATCCGCTCCTCGTCTACGACATCGCCGGGCTTCACTTTCAAATCCCGACGCACGCGGCTGAGCGGAATTTGCTCAGCGCCCTCGATGATGACCTCCTCCACAACAGGACGGCCCTGTAAGAGCACGGTTACGCGAACACCGTTGCCAAGGGGCTCGGCGAACAAACGAACATTCGAGACGCCACCTGTTTGATAGAGCGCGCGGACATCCTGCTCGGCGGTGCGCTCGCTGTAGGGTTGCCCGACTTTCGTGGCGAGATTCGCCAGCACGCGGTCCTTCGAAATACTCGGAGCGCCGACGGTTTCGACTGTGATGTCATTAACGATCGGGCCGGTTTGCTCGGCTGGCACTTGTGCTTTGGAGGGGAGTATCAAAAAGCTCAGAAGTGTGAGAACCAAAGGAAGCGGTAAAAAGAAAAGTCGGCGTGGTTTTTTCATGGTGGATGGATGGCCGTGCGGTGGGGCGACAAGGCATCGGTGGGGATTATCTAATGCCATAAGGTAGGTCAAGACCCCCATGCGCCTTTGCTGGGATTTATTGCAATCGACATCGCTGGCCATCCATGGTTCCTGCTAGTTGCATGAAAACAGTCCACGCTTACGCCGCAGAAAGCTCCCGTTCGCCCCTCAAAGCCATCGAATACACACTGCCCGATATCGGGCCCGAGCAGGTCGATATCCGTGTGGAGTATTGCGGGATTTGCCACTCGGATTTGAGCATGATCCGCAACGAGTGGGGACTCGCGAGCTATCCGATTGTTCCCGGCCACGAGGTGGTAGGTCGTGTGGAGGAGGTCGGATCGATGGTTAAAAACCTGAAGCCCGGCGACCGTGTGGGGCTCGGGTGGTTTTCCGGCAGTTGTATGACCTGCCCGCAATGCATCGGAGGCGATCACAATCTTTGCGCCAAAGGGGAGGGGACGATTGTGGGGCGACATGGGGGATTTGCCGACCGCGTGCGGACTCACTGGATTTGGGCCACGCCGCTCCCTGATGCCCTTTCCGCTCAAAGCGCTGGGCCTCTGTTCTGCGGTGGAATCACGGTTTTTAATCCCATTCTCGAATTCGGAGTGCGCCCCACTGACCGCGTAGGCGTGATTGGCATCGGTGGCCTTGGACACCTTGCCGTTCAATTTCTCAACAAATGGGGCTGCGAGGTAACGGCCTTTTCCTCAAATCCCGCAAAGACTCCCGAACTCACCAATCTCGGCGCGCACCGTGTGGTGAACTCCCGAGACACCGAGGCCATGAAAGCCGAAGCCGGCCGCCACGATTTTATCCTCAGCACGGTCAATGTGCCGCTCGAGTGGAGCTCATATGTCAACGCCCTTGCCCCACGAGGCCGCCTCCATCTCGTTGGTGCCGTTCTGGAGCCGCTCCCCGTGCAGGCGTTCCCGTTGATGATCGGCCAAAGGAGCATTTCCGGCTCCCCTCTCGGCAGCCCGGCAACCACGGCGAAAATGCTGGAATTTTGCGCGCGCCACGAAATCGCACCGCTCGTCGAGGAATTCCCAATGGCCGAGGTTAATGCTGCCCTAGACCGTCTCGAAAACGACAGCCCGCGCTACCGGATCGTTCTCAAGGCAGACTAACCTGTAAAAATCACCACACTGAATGAACTGCGGCGTCCGTTGCGTCTGATTTGATTTTTTGAAGGCGGGAGCCGATTTTTGGAATGAAACATGAGCAAAAGAGCATGCTGGGCTAACCAGGCCTCTTCTGGGTCCGTTTTCGGTTTTTTCAAATTGTGGACTTCCCGCCGGGGTCGTGAAATCCGGTTTTCAATGACCGTTTGATTGCCGTCGTGGTTTTGTTCAGGAGGTTCCTGGCGGCGCGCAGGTTTGGAAGCGCGAGGCCGCCAGTCGAAAGACATCCTGCAAGGGGAAAGCCGAGCTGGAGTGCCCCCGAAATTCGGTCCAGTTGTTATGAGAGGATTTATTGGTGTATGGGGTTGGTTTCGCTGTCTTGCGGAGCGTAGGCCGTAGGCCGAAGC
>JBIPMC010000467.1:0-4731 GCA_044369345.1 Terrimicrobiaceae bacterium | reverse complement strand
CCGAAAAGCTGCCATAATCACCATGAAAATATCTGCACAGTATTCACTTCCTACTTCTGCCTTCCTACTTCTGCCTTCAGTCGCCCTTTCTTCCTTCCTACTTCTTACTTCTAACTTCGCGTCAGCCTCCACGGACGATCCGTTCAAAAAACTGGCAGCGATGCTCGGCGAAGAATCCCCGCAGGAAAAAGTGAACATCGCCGTGGGCAACTTCGCCTATGAGAATACAGACCTGCTTTCGCCCTTCTCTTCGCTGCTCCGGGATGAGTTGGAGATTACTCTCGGGAAAACCGGGAAATTCAAGGTCGTCACCCGTGACCGCCTTGCCGACCTTCAGATGGAAGGCAAGTTTCAGGGCAAGGAAATCCTTGAGCCAGGCACCGGCGTTGAGAAGGTTTCCATCGAAGGGGTAAAGGGAATCATTCGGGGGCGATTCTATGCCACAGGCGACGAGGTGACCATCTATGCTGAACTCGCCTGGCTGGAAGGGGGCGAGATTAAAAAAGCCCGCATCGCCATTCCCTCAGAAAACATCCGTGCAAAAATCTGGCCTGATCCCGCCGATGCTGCAACCAAGCCGATGGATGGCGTTATCAAGCCGCAGAACATCGAGCAAAGCCTCGCCAATGTGCAGGAGATCGCCAGAGACCGCCTCACCAAAGTGCCGAAGGATTTTCCAGTGGAAATCTTCACAGTGGATGGCCGCCGCGCCTTTGCTGAAAAGGATAATGTCTCCTTCCGCGTGCGCAGCGCCCGCGAGTGCCACATCGCCGTTCTGTGCCACCAGAGCGACGGCACCACCGTCGTCCTCTTTCCAAACCGCTTTTCCCGAAACACCCTCATCCCCGCCAACAAAGCCATCGACATCCCCGGCACACACAAGAGTGGATTTGAGATCGAGATCGGCCCGCCTTACGGCTCCGATGTTGTTGAAGTCATCGCCTGCACCCAGCCCAGCGAACTCCACAAAGCCCTCTCCAAATACTCCACCGAAAGCGACGGCCCAGCCCCCTTCCAAGTCCTCACCCGAGGCATGGCCGTGAAAGGCATCGACTCCGCCCTCGCCGCAGCCAAAGTCGGCTCCACCGCCGCCCTGCTTTGGTCGCAAGACTCCATCGTTGTCAGCACATTCCCGAAACAATAAAAACTTCATCCTTCTTACTTCTGACTTTTCTCTCCTCCGCCTCCGTTGAATTGAAAGTCCAAAAGTGCGAATCAGAAACCTGATAGCAGCCAATGATTTTTTCCGAACCAAAAGCAAAGAAAAAGCTACAATACATGGGACTGAACCCTTTATGAATATTATTAATAATTCAACCTGCTTCTTCAGAATAGATTACATCGCATGCTTCCTTGTATTTTTTACTTCTTCAATTTTTGCTGAAACATTCGAAGAATTAAAGGCAAAAGCAGATAAGGGAGATGCAAATGCGCAATTCGAGATCGGCAGGCGCTATGATAGCGGCGAGGGTGTTACGAAGGACATGCACAAAGCGGTTATTTGGTTTCGTAAAGCTGCCGAGCAAGGCAATGCGATTGCTCAAAACGATTTGGGAATGGCCTATGAATATGGAGATGGCATTGATAAAAATCACGAGATGGCATTCTTATGGACTAAAAAATCTGCTGATCAGGGATATGCTACTGCAATGAATAATCTTGCATTTATGTATAAAAATGGGACCGGCGTTCCAAAAAATCCAAAAAAAGCGTTTGAGCTATGGCATAAAGCAGCTGAGCTTGGAGATTCAACCGCTCAAAATAATCTTGCATTTTCATACAGAGAGGGATGGGGAGTTGCCGCTAATCAAGAGAAAGCTTTTGAATGGTGGAAAAAAGCCGCAGATTCGGATCATATAGGTTCTTGTGACATTGTTGCAAATGCACTTGAGGAAGGCTTAGGTGTTGAAAAAAATCAAAATGAGGCAAAAGAATGGAAAACCAAGGCTTTTAAGCTGCTTCTTAAGAATGCTGAAAAGGGCGACTTAGAATCCCAATTCCAAATTGCCTTGAGGTATCGGAGGGGCGAGGGCACTGATAAAAATCTCGATCTTGCATTTGAGTGGATGAAAAAATCTGCAGAGGGTGGATACTTAAAAGCGCAGGCAGAATTAGGTAGTATGTATACAAAGTTATACGCATGGACTCTGCTCGGAAGTGATAAGTATATAAATTTCGATGAGTCCCAAAAATGGCTTCTTAAAGCCGCTGGATCTGGCTCACCAGACGCAGCAAGAGCTCTGGCGGTCAAATATCGATTCGGCAACGATGGCTTAGAAAAGAACATTGAGGAGGCTCTTAAGTGGTATCGATTAGAAGCCAAAAATGGAGGCCCTGAAGTTCAATATGCCTTAGGGTTAAGTTTTCTTAATGGTGAAGAGGTTATTGGAGGTGAGCCTATTCCAAAAGATGCAACAGAGGCTTTTAAGTGGTTTCGATTGGCAGCGGAAGAAAATCATATCCTCTCGCAATTGCAGCTTGGAATTTGTTACAACGAAGGAATCGGAGTTAAGAAGGATGAAACGGAGGCTGCAAACTGGTATCGGAAGGCTGCCGAGCAGGGTGATGCCGTTGCTCAATTCAATTTAGGAGTTTGCTACGCGAAAGGCGAAGGTGTTCCAAAGGATCAATCTGAAGCGGTCAACTGGTATCGAAAAGCAGCTGTCCAAGGCGTTGCTGACGCTCAATTTAATTTAGGGGCTGTCTACATTATTGGCAAAGGCGTGCCGACAGATACGGTCGAGGCGGTAAAGTGGTTTCGCAAAGCCGCCGATCAAGATCACAACAACGCGCAGCTCAACCTAGGTTTATGTTATTTGAACGGAGATGGCGTTTCGCAGAACACGAATGAAGCCATTCGATGGATTCAAAAATCTGCAGACGAAGGTAATGAAAATGCTAAAAAAAATCTTGAGCAAGATCTTCGAAACAACAGTCAGACAAAATTAGCGCTTTTAATTTCAAACAGCCAATACACTCAATTCGGCAGATTGGCTCTCACGGAATCCGACGCGAGAAGTTTGGCGAATGTCCTAGGTTCCTTGGGATTCAAGGTTTATCTGGTGAAAAACGCCTCGCGTGAGCAGATGCTTCAAGCCCTTAAAGGGTTCGAGGAGAAACTTCGTGGGAAAAATGCACTGGCGTTTTTCCACTATGGTGGTCACGGAGTGCAAGTAGGGGGCAAAAACTACTTAATTCCAGCGGATGCGGAGATTCCCGACGAACTTCGGGTTGCTACGCGGGCAGTGGACCTTGACGAAGTGATTGCCGTAATTGAATCAGCAAAACCGAAGGCCAGCGTTCTCGTAGTGGATGCCTGTAGGCACAATCCGCTACCCGCTACCCCGACCCGCTCAGCGACCAGGGGCCTCGCTGTGGTAGGTCGGAAACCAAAAAATTCGGTGATCATCTTCGCCGCTGAGGCCGGAAATGAGGCAGTGGACGGATTATTCACCCCGGTCTTCGCCAAAATCCTGGCAGCCAATCGTGACAAATCACTGAACCAAGTGATGCAAAAAGTCCGGTCCGAAGTCTTTAACAGAAGCAACGGGAGTCAAACCCCAGGCGAATACAACCAACTTTTTGAGGATGTGTATCTTTCACCACAAAATTGAATTTTAACACAGGCTATGGATTGTGATGTATTTCTTCAGAAGCAAAACTTGGGAAAACTATCAAGCGTAACATGCTATAACGCGGAGCAAGCATATCCTAATATCTTCGGAAGCATCCCTTGTAAAATGGAGTTCTTCGAACAGCAAATACCGAATTTTAAATATCCTATCGTTGTCTTAAAAAATATCGAAATGTTCATTCGCAGAAAAGGCAACGGAACAATGATTATGAAACAATTTCACCACTGGGCTAACCAGCATCACCTGCATTTTGGCATTCTCAGGATTGGCATCAGTGGAGATGATTATGAGTCTGAACGGCAATGGAAAATGAATTTTTACCAAAAAGTCGGTTGGAATCTTTTAACCACACCACGCCATGAAGATTTGATAAATCCAAATAAATCCGACAGCGCTCCCACAAACGACTGGATGTATTGTAATTTCAAAAAATGCTCTAGCAGTGACCTTGATATAAAATTCACCCCTCAAGCAAATTTTCACCCGCAAATTATCAGCAAGAAAAATCAGCTATGAAAAATCAGCTATGAAAAATTGCTTTCTCCCGCCTGTCCTCTGTAAAACCCTTGGCTCGCTCGCTCCCGCTTGTTTGATTCGCAGGTTTTCCCAATATACTCCTTCGGAGCAGCCTATCGGCAGTCTTTTTCAACCTTTCCCAAGGTCTCAATTCGCCCTGCGGCTCAACCTCCGGTTGCTCCTTCTCACTTCATCCTTCCTCCTTCTGACTTCTGCCTTTACCTCAGCCGCCTCCATCGAAGCCGAGGGCCGTGCGCCCGGCGACATGAAAACTGCCCGCGAGCAGGCGCTGGCCGATGCCTTGCGCGAAGCCGTGCGCGTTGGCACCGGCGTCGATGTCCTTAGCTCCACCGGCGTTTCGGATTTTACCCTGGACTACGACCGCATCCTTAGCTCCGCCTTCGGCCATGTGAAGAGCTACAAGGTGATCAGTTCCGGGCTAGGCAAAGACCAAATTTACACGGTGAAAGTGAAAGCCGAGGTGGAGAAAGGCGCTCCGGATGCCAAGAACACGCTCGCCCTTCGCCAGATCGTGCTACTTAAGGGATCGCCTCGTGTTTCCATCAATGTCCAAGAGCAA
>JBIPMC010000172.1:0-4769 GCA_044369345.1 Terrimicrobiaceae bacterium | reverse complement strand
TGTCATCGACGGCATCAAAGCTGGTGTTAAAAAAACTAAGACCGTTCAGCTTATCGGTTTCGGCACCTTCAAAATCGGGAATCGCAAGGCCCGCACTGGCGTGAATCCGAAGACCGGTCAGAAGATCAAGATCAAAGCCTCGAAGACCGTACGATTCGTTGCGGGTAAAGCTTTCAAGTCCTCCATCTAATTTCCCCCCCAATAGAAAACAGGCCTGGTCCGATGAGGATCGGGCCTGTTTCATTTTCACCGCTGGAGGTCTCGTGAATCGAACCGTTCGGCCAAGGCCGCCACTGCGCACGCGGCTTTTTCGAATCGCCCCAAAGTAACCCTCCGTCGGAAGACCGGAAAATTTTCCTGCTGGAGCTTGTGGAGGATGCTTCGATAGACGCGAGCCATTGCGCGAGCCGGAAGAAGAGTCTTGAAATCCTCTTCCGGCGGAAAAGTCGCCGCATAGCGCGTCGCCGCGCACCCCGCTTCGAAAGCCATCAGTCGAAGAAATGCAGGGCTCGGATTGGCTTCCCGGATTTCCTTTTCAGTCACACCGAAGCGCGCGAGGTCTTCGAGCGGCAGGTAAATCCTCCCTTGCCGAGCGTCTTCGCCGACATCGCGGAGGATATTTGTGAGTTGCAGGGCGTGGCCGAGATGGATGGCGTAGCTTTCGCTTCGCGGATTCCGGCAACCGAAGATTTTGATCGAAACCAAACCCGGCACGGCGGCCACTTGCCAGCAGTAAGATTCCAGATCCGAGAGGGTGGCGAAGCGGCGTGGCGGAATGTCCGAGGCGCAGCCGGAGAGGATTTCGAGAAGAAAGCTTCGCTGGATGGAATACAGCGCGAGCAGGCGCTCCAGATCGTCATGTCGGCGCTCCTCGATCGTGGTTCTCCATTCATCCAAGCGGCGCACCCGCAAAGCGGGTTCCAGTTTTTCATCGTCAGCGATATCATCCACCGCGCGGCAAAATCTGTAGAAGAGCATCGCGTCATTCCGGCGTTCCTTAGGAAGAAAATAAAGCGCGAACGCGAGATTCGAATTTCCCGGCTCGGGCAGTGGAGGCAATCCACTCATATCACTACGGTTGAGGTCTTCGCGGATCCTGGATGAAGAATCCTGTCGCACATTCTCGTGGCATCGAGCGAGCCTGCTGTCCAAAGCGCCGCAGCTCCGGTTTGCTGGTCGTAACGCTTTGCTTGGGGAAGCAGGAGCAGCGCAGGCGGCGAGACGGTGACGAGGATTTTAGGGTGGTGGGCGATTGAGTGCGCGAAGGGGACACGCCAATGCGCAGCCTCATCGAGAATGCACCTCGCGAGATTCGCCCGTGAGGCATTAATTTCGGACATATGAAAAACCTCGGCAACCCTCTTGCGTGCGGCATCGATGGATTTTCCACAAAGTCGCAAGCAGGGCGCGGCGATGTTTTCCGCCACGCTGAACGAGGGAAGAAGATGCGGATGAGTGCAAAGAAAACCAAAAGCCGTGTCGCGGGATTGGTGCGCGGCGCTTGTTTCCATTGTCAGCACAGATTCGCCGAGCACTCCGATCCAGGCTGAGTCCGGCGGTTTGATCATTCCTGGAATGCTGAGCAAAAGAGCGGCTTTGCTCGAGTAACCGCCGTGAAATGCGGTTGTGGATTCCGACGCAAAACTTTTGGAAAAATCCTCCACCGCGCGTTGCGTCCGTCCGTTCCACGCGGGACTGCGGCAGGTGATGTGCTGATATTGCAGGGGAAGCATGGAGTCGCCTCGGAGTCTTCGAGTTTGTTGCGATCCATCAACACGGATTTCTGAAACATGTCAAAAAAACCCTCGCGCTTTTCGAAAACAAATCGTGCTGGATGGCCCCCGCCTCCCGTTTTATTGTTCGCTCGTGAGTTACCGCGTGTTCGCCCGCAAATACCGTCCGCAGACCTTCGCAGAGGTGGTCGGGCAGGACCACATCACCCGCACTCTGCAAAATGCCGTTAACACAAAGCGCCTCGCGCAGGCTTATCTTTTTGTCGGCCCGCGCGGCATTGGCAAAACCTCGACGGCCCGCATTCTTGCGAAGGCGCTGAATTGCCAAGAGGGCACCTCCGCCGAGCCCTGCGGTAAATGCGATGCCTGCCTTGAGATCGCCGAGGGCTGCAGCCTGGATGTTATCGAGATCGACGGCGCGAGCAACAACGGCGTGGAGAACATCCGCGACCTTCGCGAGAGCGCGGCCTACGCGCCTGCGCGTGGGCCTTACAAAATCTACCTGATCGATGAGGTTCACATGCTCTCCACCGGGGCGTTCAACGCGCTCCTGAAAACTCTCGAGGAGCCGCCGCCGCATGTGAAGTTCATCTTCGCCACGACCGAGTCCCAGAAAGTTCCCGCGACCATCACCAGCCGTTGCCAGCGTTTCGACCTCCGCCGCATACCCTGCGAGCTTATCAAAAAACACCTTCTCCACATAGCAAAATGCGAGGAGATCCAACTTGATGAACCCGCCGCCGAAACCCTCGCCCGCGGGGCTGAGGGCGGGTTGCGTGATGCCGAGAGCATGCTCGACCAGATGGTGTCGTTTTGCGGAAACCATATCACTCACAACGATGTGATGGATGTCTTCGGCTTCACGCCTCTCGAGGTCGTGCGAAACCTGGCCGACGCTTTGTTCGCCGGTGATGTCCGCACGGCCCTGGACCTCGTTTCGGAACAGTCCTCCGCCGGCAAGGATCTCATGCGATTGACCGCCGAGTTGGTCGCGCATCTCCGCGACTTGCTCGTGGCGCAGGCCATGGGGTCGGAGGCGAGGGTTCCCCTAGCTAAACTTCTCGACCTCATCGAGCATTTCAGCGCGGCCGAGGGGTCGATGAAATGGGTCTCTGACAAAAAGCTCCAACTCGATGTCGCCGTCATCAAGGCCCTCCACTTGCTCGATGAAACCAGCCTCACCGATGTGATCGAGACGCTCTCCGGACTTTGTCACGGGGAGGTTCCCACTCCGAGGGCCATTTTCCGCTCGCCCGCCGCGCAGCCCAATATCTCGCCGAAGTCGGAAACTGCCTCCGCACCCGTACTCAAGGTCGATCCCCCCCCTGTTTCCGGTTCACTCAAATCCTCTCCCGTTATTTCCGACGCGAATGTCGATACCGCTGTGGCTTGGGAAAAGATTGCCGAGGATTTCTCCAAGAATTCCTTCATCCGCTTCGGCTGGCTTCGAGACGGCGTTTTCGACCGAGTCGAGGAAGGTAAAGTGATCGTCCGTTTCCCCGCCGCTTCGCGCGAGTCGGCGAGTTCCTATTTCATGGAGCAGGGCATCAAAGAAATCGAACAGCGTTTGCTGAAAGACCTGGGGCGCCCGACAAAGCTCGAGTTTGAGTTCGACGAGTCCTTGCAACCGGCGGCTCCTGTCGAGGAGGCGCCCGAAGTTCGCGAGGAACCGCCCAAAATCGAGGAGATGGCTCCGCCCCCCGTCAACGAACAGCCCGCCGACCCGATGACCGATTTCTTGAATGATCCTTTGATCGAAAAAGCCCTCGAAATCTTCAAGAGCACCCTCCAGACTCGCCAAGCATGAACATCGCAAAAATGTTGAAAGAGGCCCAGCGCATGCAGGAACGCATGGCCGAGGCCCAATCCCAACTCTCCACACGCACCGTCGAAGCCAGCTCCGGCGGCGGCAAGGTCGTCGTCAAAGCCACCGGTTCAGGTGAAATCACCTCGATTAAAATTGATCCACAAGTGGTCGATCCGAATGATGTCGAGATGCTGGAGGATTTGGTCCTGAGCGCCGTCCGCCAAGTCGTCGAGGACGCAAAAAAAATGGCCGGCGATGAAATGGGCAAGCTGACCGGCGGTCTAAAAATTCCCGGTCTCTCGATGTAATGGGAGTCTGTTCTGATCAATGGATCCGTCGCATGGCGATGGAAAAGGGAATGATCGAGCCGTTCGTGGACGGTCAGGTCAAAAAAACGGAAACCGGCAACCGCGTGATCAGCTACGGACTTTCCAGCTATGGCTACGATCTCCGCGTCTCCAGCGAGTTCAAGGTTTTCACCAATGTCTTCGGCAGTGTGGTCGATCCGAAATCTTTCGATGACCGCTCGTTTGTGGATATCGAAACCGATGTCTGCGTCGTGCCTCCGAACTCGTTCGCGCTCGCCCGTAGTGTCGAGTATTTCCGCATCCCGCGCGATGTGCTCACCATCTGCGTCGGCAAGTCCACCTACGCGCGCTGCGGCATCATCGTGAATGTTACCCCGTTCGAGCCTGAGTGGGAGGGGCATGTGACGCTTGAGATTTCAAACACCACGCCGCTCCCCGCGCGAATTTACGCGAATGAGGGTTTGGCGCAGGTCGTGTTTTTCCTCGGGAATGAAATTTGCGAAACAAGCTACGCCGACCGCGCTGGAAAATACATGGGTCAGCGAGGCATCACGATTCCGCGGATGTGAAGGAAGCGCTGGCGGTCATGGCCGGTGGTGCTGTTGGCAGCCTCGGCCGTTGGCTTGTCGCCGAGTGGGTGGCCACGATCCCGTGCTCTGAGAGTTTTCCATTCGGGATTCTTTTTGTGAATGTCGCCGGGTCGTTCGGAATCGGGTTGTGCTCCGAGTTGTTTTTGGAAAACGGACTTTTGAACATCAGCCCCGGCGCTCGTGCGTTTCTCTTCGTCGGGATTTTTGGCGGGTTCACGACCTTTTCTGCCTTCAGCCTGCAAACTTTGGCTCTTTTGCGATCGGGCCAAGTCCTCCTTGGTGGTGTGAACATCGTGTCCAGTGTTGTTCTTTGCCTTGTCGCCGTCTGGCT
>JBIPMC010000171.1:0-4812 GCA_044369345.1 Terrimicrobiaceae bacterium | reverse complement strand
TCTGGCTCGGGCGCGGAATGGCGACCCGGACGGAAACTATTACTCAAAGCGTTAAACCTGCCCTGCCGCATGTGCGCGCGCAGATCGAGGCGGAAATCGGCGGGAAGCCGTGGGTTTTGGGCACCGATGCGAGTTGGAAAACCTCGCCGAGTTCCTATGAGAGGCGCGGCGGAACGCATCACAACGACTTCGGCGGCGAGCGCGTGGATCCCTCGCTTCACATCGCGAACTGGTGCAGTCCAGATTTCGACGACAAGGATTGGAAAAATGCCGTGGAGGTCGAGGCGCCGAAAGGCGAAGTGGTGGCCCAGCAGGCACCATTGAACCGAATCGGAAAAGAAATTCCGGCCGTGGCGGTGAACGACCTCGGTGGCGGACGGTATGAAATCGATTTCGGCACCGCTCTCACCGGCTGGATGCGGCTCAAGATGCCGGCATGGAACGCGCAGCCCGACGAAATCGCGGAGAACTCCGCCCCCCCGCAAGGCCCGGCCAATTTGAAAATCCTCAAAGCAACTTATGCCGCTCGGGATGGAGCCGGCTCGGCCGATGTCACTGCAAAGGTGGCGGCGTTCGCTAAAGACGACGCTTTGAATTTCGAGGTCACGCCCCAAAACCTCGGTGGCGATCCTGCGCCGAACCATGTGAAGGACCTCGTCGTGGACTACGAACTCCACGGCAAAACCCGCACCACCCGCGTGGCGGATTTCAGCCCGATCACGATTCCTCCCCAACCCAAACGCGCGGTGGTCCGGATGACCTTTGCGGACAAGAAGCACTACGGAGTGAAAGTCGGGTTCGGCGGGAAACCGGAGCCCCTGCCGGATGGTAGCTACCAGCACTTCAACCAAGTCAGCGAGTTCGTTTCCACCGGCAAGCCGGGCGAAGTGTTCGAGCACAAATTCAACTACGCGGGCTTCCGCTATGTTTTGGTGGAGGGCCTGCCCGTGCCTCCGAAGAAGGAGGATGCTGTGGCGATGCTCGTGGAAAGCGACCTGGAGGCAGTCGGCGCCTTTGAGTGCTCGAACGAACTCTTCAATCGCATCTCGCGCGTGAACCAATGGACCCAGCGCAGCCTGAATCTCGGTGGCTACTTTGTGGATTGCCCGCACCGCGAGCGTTTGGGCTACGGCGACGGGCAGGTCGCGGCGGAAGGCTTCATGACGAGCTTCGGGGCCTACGGATTCTACCGGAAATGGCTCATGGATTGGCGGATCAGGCAGGGTGCCGATGGCTACATGCCGCATGTCGCGCCGTTTGCCATGGGTGGGGGCGGCCCCGGGTGGCCGGGCCTCCTCTCCGCGATCACTTGGCGGCACTTCCTCTACTACGGCGACAAGCGCGTGCTGGAGGAAAACTACGACGCGATCCGGCGGTTCGTGGACAGCCTCGAGTCGCGCTCGAAAGACGGCGTCATGCGTGCTTACGGAGGAACATGGGATTTCATCGGCGATTGGGTTCCGCCAGAGCGTGGCATGGATACCCAAAACTGGCCCAACCGCCCCGCTGCCGAGTTGTTCAATAACTGCTACCGCATTCAGCAACTGGAGATTCTTAAAAGCATTGCCTCCGTTCTTGGCAAAAAAGACGAGGTTGAACATTGTGAGTCCCGTCTCGCGACGGCGCGGCCAGCGGTGCACGCGGCGTTTTTTGACAAGGCGGCCGGGAACTACGGCATCGATGAACAGGCCTACTATGTCATGCCGCTTCTGGCCGGCGTCACGCCTGAAGCCGAGCGCCCGGCGTTACTTAAAAAGCTCGAGAAAAACATCCTCGAGAAGAACAAGGGCCACCTCGATACCGGAATGCTCGGAACCTATTTCATGATGGAGCACCTCCGATCCATAGGCCGGAACAATCTCGTTTTCGAGATGTTCAACAAGACGACCTACCCAAGCTGGGGATACATGCTGGAGCAAGGTGCCACCACGCTCTGGGAACAATGGAATGGCTTCTGGTCGAACATCCACTCGTGCTTCACCTCGCCAGACAACTGGTTCTACCAAGGCCTCGCCGGCATTCAGACCGACCCCGCCGCGCCCGGCTTCAAAAACACCATCCTCAAGCCCGCGCTCGCCGGCGATGTGACATGGGTTAAGTCGCACCACGAATCGCCTTACGGTAAGATCGTGAGCAATTGGAAACGCGAAGGCGAAAAACTCACGATGGATGTAACGATCCCGCCGAACTCCACTGCGACGGTCTTCGTTCCAGCCAAAGACGCCGCCAGCGTTATCGAATCCGGCAAGCCTGCAGGGGAAGCCGAGGGTGTGAAGTTTCTCCGCATGGAAAACAACGCCGCCGTCTACGCGGTCGGTTCGGGCAACTATCAATTCCAATCCCAACTCTGATAATGAAAACAAAAACACGGCTCCTGGCCCTCGGCGCGTCGTTGCTCGTGCCGTCGCTCATACTCCACGCGGAAAATGCCGCGCCCGCGCCCGCCATTTCCCAAGAGCGGATGCAGCAGGTCTACGAGGAAGTGAAGACTCCCTACAAATACGGCGTCGTCCTGCGCGGCGAGCCCGACCAACTCCTCGATTCGCCCAGCATTTTTCGCAAGGACGGCATCTGGTATATGGTCTACATCGCCAGCACCAAGGAGGTCGGCTACGAGACCTGCCTCGCCCGGAGCAGCGATTTGTTAAATTGGGAAAAGCTCGGAAAAATCCTGAGCTTCCCCGCCGAGGGGTGGGACCGCTGGCAACGCGCCGGCTACCTCGCGCTGGTCGATCCGGCCTGGGGCGGGAGCAATGAGCTGGAGACCTACGACGGCAAGTATTGGATGTCCTACCTCGGCGGCGAGCATCAAGGCTACGAGACCGACCCGCTCGCGATCGGCTTGGCTTGGACAAAAACTCCCACCGAAGCGCGCGAATGGACGCCACTCGTGGAAAACCCGGTGCTCCACCGCGACCAGCCCGATGTCCGCCCCTTCGAGAAGGTCACGCTCTACAAGAGCAACATCATCTGGGACAAAGCCAAGACCCTCGGGTCGCCATTTGTGATGTTCTACAACGGCAAAATCAAAGGCGCCTACGAGAAGATCGGCATGGCCGTGTCCGACGACTTGGTGAAATGGAAACGCTACGGCGCGGACTCAGTCTTGGCCCACGGCGAGGATCAACAATATGGCATCACCGGTGATCCGCAGGTGGTGAAAATGGGCGACCTCTGGGTGATGTTCTACTTCGGCGCGTTCTGGCGCCCGGGTGCCTTCGACACCTTCGCGTGCTCAACCGACCTGGTGAACTGGACCAAATGGAGCGGTCCCGACCTCGTGCATCCCTCGGAGCCCTGGGACAGCAAATTCGCCCACAAGCCCTGGATCGTGAAGCACGACGGCGTCGTCTACCACTTCTACTGCGCCGTCGGCGACCAAGGCCGCGTCATCGGCCTAGCCACCTCGAAAGGCCTCAAGGCCCAGAAAAAATAAGGGCCAACCCCGCGAATAAAAAACGGTAAGGAGCACGCGCTGTCGGGGTCCTATTGTTTTGCAGGCTCCGATCAGCAACATGCGTCCCCGGATTCCCGCTACTCATTGACCTGCGGATTACTCTGAGTGCTCTTTGCCCTCTGTGGTCAATCCCGCAGATTTGCCAAAATTTGCATAAGATTTGCCAGTTAGTGCATTTTTTGAAAGGGAGATTTCAGCTAGTTTCGGCAGCCAAATCTTTCACTCCCGACCTGTTTTTCTAGCGAGCCCATGACAAAAACACTCCTGCTAACCCTCGTGGCGTCTTTACTTTTGCCGTTCTCTGCCATCCACGCCATTGAGGTGCAAAACCTCCGCTGCGAGTATTTGAAAGACCCGCTCGGCATCGATGCCACCAAGCCGCGTTTGAGTTGGGTCCTCGAGGACGACAAACGCGGGCAAAAGCAAACCGCCTACCAAATCCTCGTGGCTTCCACGCGGGAAATCCTCGCCAAGGATCAGGGCGATCTTTGGGACAGCGGGAAGGTCACGGGCGACCGCAGCAACCATGTGGAGTATGCCGGCAAGCCGCTCGCGTCGCAGGCAGCCTGCCATTGGAAGGTCCGTGTGTGGGGCAAGGACGGGGAGGAATCAAATTGGAGCGAACCGGCGTTGTGGACGATGGGGCTACTCCAGCCCGGGGATTGGACGGCCAAGTGGATCGGTTACGACGCCGCCGACAAACTCTCCCCCGAAGAAGCGGCCGATGCGCAACTGCTCAACCTAAAGGGGCTGGGATGGCACCAAGCCAAGGATGGAAAACCCGGCGCAGTGTCGTGCTTTCGAAAAAGCTTCGAGATTCCGGCGGATCGCAAAGTCCGGCGCGCCGTGCTGGTTCTTTACGCATACCATTTTTGCGAAGCGGCAGTGAACGGCACGGCGATTGGGTCCTCCGCGCATTGGCAGCGCACGGCGCGGTTGGATGCGACCAAAGCACTGCATCCCGGCAAGAACCTCGTCACGCTCGCCGTGAGCCATACCGATCCCTATCCGCCGGCGGTCATTGGGAAGCTGGTGATTCAGTTTGAATCCGGTCCCGATGAGATCGTGCCGATCGACAAGACTTGGAAGGCGGCGCAATCGCCTGGGGACGGTTGGCAGGCTGCCGGTTTCGACGACAAAGCGTGGAATGAGGCCGCGCCCGGTGGCTACACCTTCGGCGTGCAAGCGGACCTCGATCGCGTGCCGGCTCCGTATTTGAGGAAAAATTTCGAGGTCGGCGGCAAGGTCAAGCGGGCGATGGTTTATGTGACGGCGCTCGGCACCTACGAACTGCGGCTCAATGGCAAAAAGGTGGGCGACGATGTGCTGGCACCAGGTTGGCCGGAATTCCGCAA
>JBIPMC010000170.1:0-4836 GCA_044369345.1 Terrimicrobiaceae bacterium | reverse complement strand
CCGGCGTCGTCCACGAGGTATTCGATCGTGCCGGCGTTTGTGTAGCCGACGCTTTCGCAGAGCTTGATCGAGGCGTCGCCCATGCGCTTGCGGAGTTCCTCGGTCATGAGGGGGGATGGGCACTCCTCGACGATCTTTTGGTTGCGGCGCTGGAGCGAGCAGTCGCGTTCGCCGAGATGAACGACACGGCCGTGCTCGTCGCCGAAGACCTGAAATTCGATATGGTGCGGGTTGACGATGAATTTTTCGATGTAAACAGCGCCATTGCCGAAGGCTTTATCGGCCTCCATGCGGGCAGCGTGGTAGCCTTGAACGAGGCTCGAGTCATTGTGCGCAATGCGCATGCCGCGACCGCCACCGCCAGCGACCGCCTTGATCATGACGGGGAAGCCGATTTTGCGGGCGATCTTAAGCGCTTCTTGCTCAGTATCAACGGTTCCTTCGCTGCCAGGAGAAATGGGAACACCAGCCTTTCGCGCGCTGTCGCGGGCGGAATTTTTGTCACCCATCAACCGGATCGCATTCGGTGTGGGGCCGATAAACTTGATATTGCAGCTGGCGCAGACCTCGGCGAAATGGGCGTTTTCCGCAAGGAAGCCGTAGCCAGGGTGGATCGCATCGACATCGGCGATCTCAGCCGCACTGATGATGCGGTCGATTTTGAGGTAACTCTCGGGGCTGGGCGCGGGGCCGATGCAAATCGCCTCGTCGGCGAGCTGCACATGCAGGCTGTGGATGTCGGGCTCGGAGTAGATCGCAACCGATTGGACACCGAGTTCTTTGCAGGCCCGGATGATGCGCAGCGCGATCTCACCCCGGTTGGCGATCAGAATTTTTTTGAACATGGCCGGAAGCCGTTTATTTCAAGCGGAACATCGCCTGGCCGAATTGAACGGGCTTGCCGTTCTCGGCGCAGATTTCGGTGACAGTTCCGGCGACCTCGGCCTTGACCTCGTTCATCACTTTCATGGCTTCGATAATACAAACAACCGTATCTGGCGTGATCGTCTGGCCAACCGAAATAAACGGAGGGGCATCGGGTGAGGGCGAAGCATAGAAAGTGCCCACCATCGGGGATTTGATTTCAATTCCACCCGAGGCTGCCGAAGCGGTGGCGGGGGGAGGAGTGTCCGCTGCCGGGGCGGCGGGAAGTGCTGCTGGTTCACTGTAAGCGACCATGGGCTGGGAAGTGACAACCGTGCGGGAGACCGTGGCCTCCGAGGTTTTGAGGGTGATCTTGAATCCCTCCCTTTCCATTTTGAAGACGGCTACGCCGTTCTTCTTCATGAGGTCGATGAGTGTGCGAATTTCTTTGATGTCCACGGTAGGTATGGGTTTTTTGAGCGGGGTGAATCCTGTCATGTGCCGTCTCGCACGGTCAAGCCGGGTATTTCCCGAATCCACGCCACACCACATTTGAAAACCGCTGAATCCGCCACCACACCCGTCACAAACATCGCCGCCTACCGCTTCGCCGAATTGTCGGACCTCAAGCCTCTACGCCAGCGTTTGATTGATTTTTGCAAAGCCAGAGGGCTCAAAGGCACGATCCTGCTGAGCACCGAGGGCGTGAATTTATTCGTCGCCGGAAGCGCGGCGGGAGTGGAGGCATTGGTCACCGAGCTTCGCGCCGTGCCGGGGCTTGCCGCTCTCGCTCCGAAATACAGCGAGAGCGCGCACCAACCGTTCACCCGGATGCTGGTGCGGATCAAAAAAGAAATCATCGCCTTTGGAGTCGAAGGCATCCGTCCGGGCGTGCGCACCTCACCCAAGCTCCCCGCCGCGACGCTGAAACAATGGCTCGATGAAGGCCGCGACATCGCGCTGCTCGACACGCGCAACGACTACGAGGTGAAGCTTGGCACTTTCCGTGGCGCGATCCCCGCAGGCATCGACCACTTCCGGGATTTTCCGCAGGCGGTGGAAAAACTTCCCGACTCGATGAAAAACCAGCCGGTCGTGATGTTCTGCACCGGCGGGATTCGTTGCGAAAAAGCTGGGCCCTACATGGAGTCGCAGGGCTTTCGTGAGATCTACCAACTCGATGGCGGCATCCTGAAATATTTCGAGGAAGTCGGCGGCGCGCATTACGATGGCGAGTGCTTCGTCTTCGACCAGCGCGTGGGGGTTGACCCTGCCCTGCGCGAGACCGGTTCCTCACAATGCTTCCGCTGCCTCGCTCCGCTCACCGCCGAGGATCAGGCCAATGAACGATTCGTCGCCGGGCAAAGTTGCCCGTTTTGTTTCAAGACCGGCGCCGAGCAAATGGCTGACCGCATCTCCGCGCTCGAAGCCGCGATCCGCCAAGCCGCCACACCGCTGCCCGGCAGCATCCCAGCCGACAATTTCCGCCCCATCGCGATTCCCGCCGAATGCGACGGGTGCCAGATTTTGGAAAGCCTGTGCACGGTTTTTCCTCACACCGACCCCGCCGAGTGGCGCGGCCTTTTTGAAAAAAACCAAATCCTCTCCGTTGCCCGCGAGCCAGTTTCTCCCACACACCGCGTGCGCGCCGGGGAACGCTATCTCCGAAAAACTCCTGCCGACATCGAGCCCGAGGTGAATGCCGACATCCGCATCCTCCACGATGACGAAGCGCTCCTTGTCATCAACAAACCTGCGCCGCTACCAGTCCATCCCAGCGGGCGCTTCGACCGCAACACCCTCCTCTCGATCCTGCACAAAGCCTGCCATCCGCTGAAACCCCGACCCGCCCACCGACTCGACGCCAACACTACCGGTCTCATCGTCTTAACCCGCACGCGGCATTTCGCCAAACTCGTCCAGCCGCAATTCGAGCGCGGTGAGGTCGAAAAAATCTATCTGGCGCGCGTCCACGGCCACCCAATCTCTGAGGAATTTATGTGCGAAGCCCCCATCGCCACCGAACCAACCAACGCCGGAGCCCGCGACATCGACCCCGCTGGCCTCCCCGCCAAAACCCACTTCGGAGTCCTCCGTCGCAACTCGGACGGCACATCGCTCGTCGAAGCTCGTCCCCTCACCGGCCGCACCAACCAAATCCGCGCCCACCTCTGGCACCTCGGCCACCCCATCGTCGGCGACCCCGTTTATTTGAAAAACAGCGAACTCGGCGCGAGCCAGACCCTGCGCCCCTCCGATCCCTCCATGTGCCTCCACGCCCACCGCCTCACCATTCGCCATCCGTTGGACAACGCTCTTGTGCACTTCGAGTCACCATCCCCGACTTGGGCCATTTAAAAGGGCTTGAACCCCTCTCACAAAGGCGCAGCGGCACGGAGAGGAGAAGCACCTTCAAAAGAATCTGGGCCCCCACTAGCACCGACCCAAGCTCGGCGGAATCAAATCCGCACTGCGAAGCCCTAATTTTCGAGACAGGATCAAATTGACGCCAAAAAAACTTAGCACCCTGTCGGGATAATACCTCCTCATTGGAAGGAAGTAGGATTATATGTAGTGGATTGATGAATACTTTTGCTGAATTCGGTCTGCTGGCCACCTTGCAGGAAACTTTGCTGGAGAAGCGAATCCTGCGCCCGCTGGAGATTCAAGTTCGGGCGTTACCAGCGCTTCTGAGCGGACGCTCGATTGTGGGCATTGCAGAGACCGGGAGCGGAAAGACGCTGGCGTATGCGCTTCCCGCGATGCACCACATGAAAAGCCTGGAAACCGCTGGTAATGCGATCACGCTTTCTTCTCGGCCAAGGGCTGTCGTGGTGGTTCCAACCCGGGAACTCGGTGAACAGGTGACGAAGGCCTTCAAGCCATTTACTCACACGACACGTCTCCGCGTTCGATCGGTGCTTGGCGGCACCACCACGGAAGTTGCCAAGCGGGGGCTTGCTGGGCCGTTTGAGATTCTCGTCGCCACGCCGGGACGGCTTGTGCAAATGCTCGAGAGGCGGCTCGTGGAATTGGAAGATGTGCGAATGCTGATCCTCGATGAAGCCGACCAGATGCTCGATCACGGATTCATGCCCGATGTCACAAAAATCATCCAAGCCTGTCCGCAAAAGCCTCAACTGGCCTTGTTCTCGGCGACCATCTCGCCAGCGGTGGAAAAACTCATTGCCGATTTATTTTCTGGAGCAGAAGTGATTCGGACCGCGGGGAGCCATCGAGTCGTCCCGACACTCACGACGATGCAGCAGGTCGTCATTGGAGGTCAGCGGTTCCCGCTGCTGGAGCGCTTGCTCAAAAAGAAAGTGGATGGCGGAACGATCCTGTTTACGAACACGAGAGAGCAATGCGACAAGCTCGCCGCCGACCTCGCTGCCGCAAACATTCCCTTTGTGATTTATCGTGGGGAAATGGACAAAGTGCAGCGTCGGCAGAATCTGAAACTGTTCCGCGAGGGGGCTGTGGATCTGCTCATTTCGACCGATCTTGCCTCACGCGGGCTGGATGTCGACCATGTCGGGCGAGTAATCAACTATCATTTGCCTCAGCAGATCGAAAATTACCTGCATCGGGTGGGACGCACCGCCCGCGCGGGCCGTCCGGGGCTTGTGGTGAACTTCGTCACCGAGCGAGACGCCCCACTTGTGAGCCAACTTGAAAGCATCCGCGCCCTGCCGACGCCTCAAACTGCCCCGCCTCGCCACAGCCCAACTAAAATCCAACCGCTCCGAAACCTGGGAATGAGTCGGTCCCGCCGTTTTGTCGCTTTACGCCGGCAAGCGTGATTTTTACGGGGTAGACATCTAGCAGCCTGTCGGCTTTAAGAAACCGCCGATTCCAAATCTCGGGTTACGATTTTTTTGAAGTGCGTTGTCATGACCGGGTGGGGCTCTTTTTTAGTCGGCCCTGAAAAACCCTATGAGGGAAGGGGAGCTCGGAAAAAAGGCCTTTCTT
>JBIPMC010000012.1:0-15722 GCA_044369345.1 Terrimicrobiaceae bacterium | reverse complement strand
GACAAATCTTGCCATATCAATCTGCATAGCAGGCATTAGGCCATGTTCACGCCCAAGTCCGACAGGCTGCTAGACAAGTCTATCAAAAATCAAAGTCGTAGCTTTAAATAAGCTAGATTCGACAGATAATTTACTAAGCAGAACGCTTAATATCAGAGGATTGTTTATTGATTCCGTTGGATTACGAAGCGGATGCTTTTCGGTTCTGGCGGATCTTTTGGGGAGAACTACAAAAGCTCGGCGATTTGGACGGCGTTGAGGGCGGCGCCTTTGAGGAGTTGGTCGCCGCAGACCCACAGGGCGAGGCCGTTTTCCATCGCGCAGTCGCGGCGGAGGCGGCCGGCGAAGCAATCGTCCTGCCCGGCGCAGTCGAGCGGCATCGGGTAGCCGTCGGAGACATATTGGAGACCCGGGGCGGATTTTAGGGCTTTGAGGGCTTCGTCGATCGAAACGGGGCTCTCGAATTCGGCGCTGAGGGCGACGGAGTGGGCGCGGTAGACCGGCACGCGCACGCAGGTGACGGAGGCTTTGAACGACGGCAAGTGCATGATGCGGCGGCCTTCGTTTTCCATTTTCATCTCCTCCTTCGTGTAGCCGGTGTCGAGGAAGGCATCGACTTGAGGTATGACATTGAAGGCGATCTGGTGCGGGAAAATTTCCTTCTCGACCGGTTTGTTGCGGGCAACGGCGTCGGTCTGGTCGCGGAGTTCGTTGATGGCGCGCGCGCCGGCGCCGGAGACGGCCTGGTAGGTCGAGGCGAAGACGCGCTTCACACCAAAAGCGCGGTGGAGCGGGTGCAGGGCCATGAGGGTGATGGCCGTGGTGCAATTCGGATTCGCGATGATGCCGCGATGGCCTTTCACATCGTCGCCATTGATTTCAGGAACGACGAGCGGCACCTCGGGCACCATGCGGAACGCTGAGGAGTTGTCCACCACAACGGAGCCGCTATCCACGGCGGCCTTCGCGTAGTCGCGCGAGATTCCCCCGCCAGCGCTGAAAAGGGCGATATCGATATCGCGGAAGGAGTCGAAGGTGAGGGGTTCGATCTGGAAAGACTCCCCGCGAAACTCCAGCGACTTGCCCGCCGAGCGTGGCGAGGCGAGGAGGCGGAGATTGGCGACGGGGAAGTTGCGGCGCTCCATCACGCGGAGCATTTCCACTCCGACGGCTCCGGACGCGCCGACGATTGCGACTCGATAGGATTTCGACATATCGTGGAAGTATGACAGGGAACGACGCCGCGCCGCAACATCAGGTGAACTGGGAATTGCGAGTGGATGTCGCGTCGCAGACCGTGCGGTTGCTGCGCGATGGCGAGGCGGTGAAATGCTGGCCGGTCTCCACCTCGCGGTTCGGTTTGGGGTTCGAGCCGGGGAGCTTCAAGACGCCGACGGGGAGATTTTCGGTAGCGGAAAAAATCGGAGCAGGCGCGCCGCTGTGGGCGGAATTCAAAAGGCGTCAGCCTACCGGGCTTTTGGCGGAGCCGGGCGGGGAGAGCGATGGAGTTCTCACGCGCATTCTCTGGCTCGAGGGATTGGATCCCGACAACGCCAACACGCGCGAGCGCTACATCTATTTCCACGGGACGAACCGCGAGGATTTGATCGGCGCTCCCGCGAGCCACGGGTGCGTGCGTTTGCGCAACGAGGACATGGTCGAACTCTTCGATCTTGTGCCTCAGGGAACGCATGTGCTTATCGCCTAGCGCGGCGGGGAGACTTTGGGCCGCTCGAGAAATTTTTCGATCTCCAGACGGCCCGGCCCGGCGAGGATTTCGACAGCGCCGGATTCATCCATCCGGAAAAGCTCGATGCCGTGATCGTGGAGCGAGGCGGCCCAGTTTTCATCAATGGGTTCGTTTTGGGGAAACGCTGCGGCGGTGGCGATGACTCTGCGGACGCCGAGTTTTTGAAGGAATCCGGGCTCGGGCAAAATCCCGGAATGGTGGCGGCCGATCACAGCGATATCCGCGCGGGTTGGTCGGAGATTTTCCCATGCCATGGGCCCGGAGTCGGAGAGAAAGAGAATCGAGGCACCATGGCTTTCGAGCCGCGCGATGATCGCTTTGTCGTCCGCTTTGCTTGCTATCAGAGAGGCGGGCGGGTGGAGGATTTCGAGTGTGGTGTTGTCCACAAGCTCGATCGAATCGCCGGCTTGAACGATGGATTTGGGAATCGAGCGGGCGGCGAGTTCCGCTTGCAGCTTTTGACGCGCGGGCGAGCGGTCCTGGAGCGGGGACTCAAAAAAATGGCTGCTGGAATTGACCATAGAGGCCGCGCCGCCGATGTGTTCGGTATCGCCGTGGGTGAGAACGATGATGTCCGGCGCGAGTTTTCCAATGCCTCGCATCCAAGGTTGAAGGATGGTTTTGAAATCCCACCCATCACCTGAATCCAAAAAACAAAGTCGGGCGCCACTCCGGATCGCCGCACAACCTCCCCTGCCGACATCAAATACCACAACCTCGAGTGGCGCGCGTGGAGGGAGGCCAAGTGTGATGAAGGAGAGCGGCATCGAGGCGAGGGATTGAATAAAAGCGAGCATGACATGAGTGAGAGCAAGATTGGCATTGTTGAAAACTGCCGTGAGGAATTGGCTGAAAACGCCGCAGCCCAAGCCCAGCAGGGCCGTGGACATGATCACAAATGTCAGCGGAACGATGATGGGATTCGCCAAGAGGGCGGAAAACGAAATGAGCTGGAAATACCAAAGCGTGAGCGGTAGCGAGCCGATCCACGCCGCGAGCGAGACGGCAACCAGGCCCGAGAGGGCGCCTGCCAGCGAGCAGCCGGCTTTTTGAAAGCGAGTCCAGAGTTCGGTCGGTATGAACGGATCGGGCGAGAGCGCGGTACGGAGGTGCTTTTGGATGGGAGAAGAAAAAAGAAGGATGGCTGCAACGACCGTGACGGAGAGTTGGAAGCCGGGGTTGAAAAGCTCGTTGGTCGATTGGGCGAGGATGAGGAATGCCGCAGCGCAAAGCGAATTCAGCGGAACGGGTTGCCGCGACGAAACCATGCCGGTGAGAAAAATCGCCGTCATAGTGGCGGCGCGAATACTGGACGGCTTCCAGCCCGTGACCAGCGAGTAGAAAAAGATCGCCGGGATGATGGCGAGAACACATGAGCGGGGGGGCAACCCGAAGGCCCGCAGGAGTTGCCACAGGATCACGGCGATCATGCCGACATGAAGTCCAGAGACAGAAAAAATATGGAAAGTGCCGGTTTGGCGGAATTGGTCTTGGAGGTTTTCGGGAATCTCGGATGTCGCGCCGAGCACGAGACCGGCGAGGAGTTCGCAAACGAGCGGGTCGCCCGAAATTCCCTCGCGTAAGGATGCCTCCATCCAGCGCCGGCAATCCGATGCCAAGCGAGGAATGGATAATCTCGCATCAGGCTCGATTCGGATGTCCGCCGACGCGGAGACGGCCAACTCGCAGGTCACGCCCTGCCGTGCTTGATAGGTGCGGTTGTCGAACTGACCGGGATTTCGCGGTCCCGGGACTCGACGAAGGGTGCCCGAGGCCGTCACGCAATCGTTCCAAAGTGGCGGATCCACCGGGGCGGAAACCAAAATCCGGAATCCCGGGCGGATGATTTGGCCGTGTATTTCCAATGCCTCGACTTCGAGCAAAAAGCGGGTTTTCGCACCGGGCTTTCCAACGCTGTGGCCAACGATTCGCCCGCGTGCAGAGGCCACGGTTTTTTCACCGTCGAGAGAATCCGCAAACGCCGATGCGGGCGATTCATGGGTTTGCCAGATTTGCAGAGCTGCGAAGGCGAAGCCCGCCGCAGAATAAATCCAGACCGCCCGGCGCTGAATGAGCCAAACGAGGAGGAAAAATCCGAACCCCGCGAGATAAACGATGGAATCAATTCGAAGAAAGTTGCCGCCTAGAATCCCAACGATGGCCGCGCCAAGGAGGCATGCGAACGGCAGGCGTTGCTGCCACGGAAGGGCCCGATCCGTCACCCCTAGGCCCCCCTTTTTTCTGACTTAGTTGAACGAAAACGGGCTGTAGAGGGATTCCTCGTAAGCGGAATCGTAGAATCCGTCGATAGCCGGCTCGTTGTAAGCGAAAGGCTGCTCGTCCTGATATCCGCGAGAGTTGGTGTATTGACCGGCGGGTTCCTGCGAGTGACCCGCCGTGCGGGGTGCGGAGGAGGAATTATAAAAGCCGGGCGTCTTGCGGAGGTAGGCGAGGAGTTGCTGGTCGGCACCATTGGCTTGTAGCGCGGCGAGTTGCTCGGGCAAGAGGCGAAAACTTTGGCGGATGCTGGCGAGGTAGGCGATGATCGTTTGCGAGGGAACGCCCTTGGAAACGAGGTTTTCCAAGTCCTGAAAATCCAGCGCGCGGGCATTCGACATCTTCGACTCCGTGGTTTGGGCCACTCCGCGCGAGGTGGCGGCCGAAAGCACGGCGGAGTTCACTTGCGGTCCGCTGGAGCACGCAACGAGCAGCATGGCGACAGCAGCGGAGACGAGGCGAAAGGGGATCGTTGTACTCATGTCGGGAAAAGGGTTGTCAGAGGGATTATTTCAAATAATCGCAGTGTCGGCACTTGGCAAACTAAACATCGCGTCCAGCTATGGTTTTCGGGATTTTAACAAAAGGGTGGTCAGCATTTTTGGTCATAGAAAAAACGCGTGTCTCGAATTTATGGGCAGGCAAGCCGTCCAGTCGCGCGGCGAAGCCAATAAGACCTCGCCATTTTGTCAACAGGCTCGGCATTCCGTTTGTGCCGGTGCCGCATTTTCAACCCTCTTTTGCACCTGGCCGGCGCGGGTGCAGGACTACTTTGGGTTTGCTCAAGAGAAAGGCTTCGAGCTTCCCGCGCAGACTCCTGTCTCCGGCCCAGACCATCCGGGGGGGCTATCGTCTGGAAGGAGGAGGGTGACTTTGGCGGTTGGCTCAGGGAGCGCAAGCGGGCCGGCAATGATGCGAAGGAATTCGGCATCGACGGCTTCGAGTTCACCATGCCGGCCGGAAACTTCGGCTGTGAGTGGTGCCGGAACGAGAATGCCCGCGCGGGAACGAATGCTGCGTGCTCTGCAGCGCGTCGTGGTGCTCGATTTTGCCGGCTAAGCGCTGAGGCAAGGGGCAACTCAAAGCCGCTCCGTGGCTGGCAGCGAGTAGTGTTCGATTAACTGTGCGCGGTTGGCTTCGATGGCGGCGGCGTCGAGGAAAAGCCACTTCGGATCCTCCTCGAGTTCGATTTTCTGGAAACCCTCGACGGGATGTTTCGAGGCCTCAGCGAGGTCGGCGATGCTTTTGATCGGACGGCCATTGAGTTCCTTGATCACCACATTCTCGATGTGCTCATAGCCAATGGTGTCAGGCGTGGGGAGGATTTGGGCAAGGACGACAATTTTGCCGCGATCGGCAGGGAGTTCATCCTGGAAGGCGTCGTAATTGAGGAGGCGCTGGGGTGCTTTTTTGGTCCACTCGATGCCCCATTCCTTAAGGTAGGGACGTGACAACTCCACGAAAACCATTCCGCCTAGGATGAAATACGGCGGCGCGGAATCGGCAAGAAATGGCGAGCTGACCACGCTGGTGCGGTCCAGTGGTTGCATTGGCACAGGGATCTCCTCGATTTTTGCCGCACGCAGGATTTTCAAAACCACTTTCTCGCCGGGAGGCGTGAGCGTGCCGGTGATGTGGCTGAAGAGAATCCGACCGTATTCGGCATCCTCGTAATTGCCATCCTGATCGAGCGCGCGTCCATTTACCGCGAGGATGACATCGCCCTCGCGGAGGCCGGCGAGATCGCCCGAGCTTTTGGGAAGGACCTTCGTGACATAAATCCCACCCGGTTCGGTGAGGCCAGTGTAGCGGCGGAGTTGCGGGTCGCGGAGCGGAGCGAAGGAAACGCCGAGGCGCGGTAAGCCTTTGAAATCCGGTTGCGTCGTCGAGGCCAGAAAGCGCGAAATCACCGGCATGGGTATGACATCTGCCGTTTGGTTTCTGCTGTCGTAGCGCATGAGGAGCCCGATCAATCGACCGCCATGAACGGCGGGGAGAGTGTAGCTGCCATCGCGCTGCTGGAGCGGCATGCTGAGCTTGAAGATGAGCAGGCCGACATTTTCGAGATAGGGAGCGACCGAGATCGAGGAAATGCGGCCGGTGGTGCGGGCGATCTCGCCGTTTGCCTCGAATTGAAGAACAGTCGCTGAGGCGCCAATCGAAATTCCCTCGGCGAGCTTGAGGGGAATCATTCCGGCGAGGAATTGGGGATCGTTCGCGCGCAGCAGGGCGAGGTTGCTCTCGTAATCGATGTGCTCCACCTTCGCGGTCGATTTTTCCGCGTTCTCGGCTTTTTCGAGCTCGATGAAGTTCGAGTTCGCAACCAGGTCGGCCGTGACAAGGATGGAGCCATCGCCGATCAGAACCCCGAGGCCTCGACGGCCCGTGGGCGGTTTCTTTTGCCAAGGGGAGCGGGGGTCGTGGACTTGGTTGGTGGAATTGACCCGGAGGATCGATTGGCTTGTCACCTCCGGTGCCGGCGCTGGGGACGGAGTCGGGGAGGGGCTATTCAGTCGAGGCTGAATAGCCCCCCCTTGGACCGCTGCCTGAACTAAAAATAGAGCAATAACGAAATGTAGGAGCGTTTTCATTTTTCGAGGTTTTGCTCCGAAGCGAGGCCGTAGCCTGTACGGATATTCTCGCGTGCCGCTTCGACCGCCTTGCGCTCGAGAACGATCGGCGGGCCGACATCGGCGGTCTTGATCACATAATAATCCTCGGGTTTTTCAAACGCCTCGGCCACATCGCGGAGGGTCCGGATTTTGCGGCCGTTGATTTCATCGATGAGCGAGTAGCGGAAATCATTCGCGTGGGCGTTCACGGGGTCGGGCAGGATGTTGCTGAGAACGACGAGTTCCTCGCGGTCGCGGTAGATGCCATCCTCGACGAAGAAATCAAACGAGTAGTTCAACCGCTGATTCGACGGGCCGTGGTCGCGGAGGAAATTGCGATCCACCGGCTGGAAAACGAGTCCGCCGTAAATCACGAAGCGCGGTTTCTCGTCGTAGGCGTTGCTTTGAAGCGTGAACGGCCAGGGATTGTCGAGCAGGACGGAGATGTTTTGTTTTTGCCGGTCGCGGAGGACGACAAGCGACACATGATCGCCTCGGAATTTTCTTTCGACCACCTCGGTGAGAGGCACGACGCCATTTTGGAGGCGGATCGATCCATCGCTTGCGATCGGATAGCCGTCGATCTCGAGCAAGACATCGCCAGGTTTGAGAATTCCATCCGACGAACCGCCGCCGTAAACGGCGCCGACCATTACGCCGCTGTCGTCGTCCTCTAGCCCCAGTGCGCGGCGGGCGGCGGGGTTGAAGAGGTTTTGGTAGCTGATGGCGAGATCGATGTAGCGGTCGTATTTTCCGTCCTCCACATCTTTGAGGAACCGCTCGATCACAGGCACGGGGATCATGTAGCCGACATTCTGCGCGACATCGCCCGAGTAGCCCTGGAAGGCCACGCCGACGACCTTGCCGTTCTGCATCACGGGCCCGCCGCTGTTGCCGGGATTGATGGCGGCATCGATCTGGATCGTGAGGTGCGAATCAATGCCGGAGTGCGAGTAGGTTTGAAAATCGATACGCGAGACAATGCCGCGTGTGACAGAGAGCCGCTTGCCGCCGATCGGGTAGCCGTAAACGGAAACGACGGATTCGATCTCGGGCAGCCCGCCAAATCCGAGCGGCGAGGTGCCATTGAAAAACTCGACATTGTCCACCTTGAGCAAAGCCAGATCGCACTCATGCGCGATGTGGAGCACGCGGGCGGTGTAGGGCTTCGGGTCGCCTTCCTTCGAGACAGTCAGGAAGCGTGCGTTGCTCACGACATGGGCATTTGTCATGATGCGGTCGCCATCGATCACAAACCCTGCGCCGACTCCGGAGCGGACTTCGCCGGGGCTCCAAGGAGTTTTGTAGTCGGGGTCCTGCGAGGTCGCCTCGATCCTCACCAGACTCTCGGAGATCGGAGCGGCTTCCAGCAGGACCGGAAAACAAATCGCAAGCAGGAGAGTGCCGAGGCGGTCCATGGGCATCACTTCGTCACGATATTCACGAGCTTGCCGGGCACAACAATGACCTTTGCAATCGAGAGCCCCGCGATGGCTTCGGCGATCTTCGGATTTTCGACAGCGGCTTTTTCGATCTGCTCTTTCGAAGAATCCTTCGGCACAAGCAATCGGTCGCGGACCTTGCCGTTCACTTGGACGACGAGTTCGATTTCGTTTTCGACCAAATGGGCCTCATCGTGGAGCGGCCAGGGTTGTTGAGAAGCAAGGCCGGCGAAGCCAAGCCTGCTCCAGAGTTCCTCGGCGAGGTGCGGCGCGAACGGGCTGAGAAGCGGAAGCAGAATGCGCAAGGCCTCCAGCGGGCGGGGTGAGGCGTTCACGAATTCGTTGGTGAAAACCATCATCTGCGAGATCGCGGTGTTGAAGGCGAGGTCTTGGATGTCGGAGGTGACTTTTTTGATCGTCGCGTGAGCCACACGGAGTTGCTGAGCGGTCAGCGGGATTTCCTGAAGGTCCTTCGACAAAACCCACTCGCCCTCTTGATTCTCCTCCATGGCCAGCCGCCACACGCGGCCGAGGAAGCGGTAAACGCCCTCCACACCCTTCATGCTCCAGGGCTTCATCTGCTCAAGCGGTCCCATGAACATTTCGTAGAGGCGTAGCGAGTCGGCTCCATATTCGGCGATGACGCTGTCGGGCGTGACGACATTGCCACGGCTCTTGGACATTTTTTGCCCATCCGGGCCGAGGATCATGCCTTGGTTCACGAGGCGCTGGAACGGCTCCGGCGTGGTCAGATGGCCAAGATCGAAAAGGACCTTGTGCCAAAACCTCGCGTAAAGCAGATGCAAGACCGCGTGCTCCGTGCCGCCGATGTAGAGATCGACGCCGCCGGGCTTGGCGTTTTTGCCCATCCAATAATCGTCGGCCGGCTTGCCGATGAATCGTTCCACATTCCTCGCATCGCAAAAGCGCAGGTAATACCAGCACGAGCCCGCCCATTGCGGCATCGTATTTGTCTCGCGTTCGGCGGTCTCCGAGTAGCGCACCCAATCGCGGGCCTTTGAGAGCGGCGGCTCGGGCGTTCCGGTCGGCTTGAAATCCTCCATGTCCGGCTGGACGAGCGGGAGTTCGCTTTCGAAAATCGTGCGGTGGGTGCCGTTCTCCCAAATGATCGGGAACGGCTCGCCCCAGTAGCGCTGACGCGAAAAAAGCCAGTCGCGGAGTTTGAAATTCACAGTCCCGCGCCCAAGGGATTTTTCCTCCAGCCACGCAGTGATGCGGCGCTTCGCTTCGGCGGTCGGGAGTCCATCAAGGAACGAGGAATGCACCGCCACACCCTCGCCGGAGAAGCAGCCCTCACAGGGCTCTGTTGGGCGAACGACCTCGCGGACGGGGAGCGAGAATTTCTGGGCAAACTCGAAATCGCGCTCGTCGTGCGCGGGAACGGCCATGATCGCGCCGGTGCCGTAGCCCATGAGTACATAATCGGCGATCCAGATGGGAATCTGCTCACCGTTGACCGGATTGATCGCGCGCGCACCGGTGAAGACCCCGGTTTTCTCTTTGTTGAGTTCGGTGCGGTCGAGATCGCTCTTTGAGGCGACAGCGGCGCGGTATTTTTCGACGGCTTCGTTTTGCTCAGCGGTCGTGATTTTCGAAACCAGCGGATGCTCGGGCGCGAGGATCATATAGGTCGCGCCGAAAAGCGTGTCGGGCCGGGTGGTGAAAACCTCGATCTCGGCGCCGGATTTTTCCTCGCGGAATTTCACTGACGCGCCTTCGCTGCGGCCGATCCAATTTCTCTGGAGAAGCTTGATGCCCTCGGGCCAGTCGAGACCGTCGAGGCCCTCGATCAAACGCTCGGCGAAGGCCGTGATGCGCAGCATCCACTGGCGCAGCGGGCGGCGTTCGACGGGAAATCCTCCCACCTCGCTTTTGCCATCCACGACTTCTTCGTTCGCGAGCACGGTGCCAAGTTGCGGGCACCAATTCACCGGCATCTCGGCGACATACGCGAGGCGCACCGAGTCAGGGTCGGCGCCGGTGTAGCTTGAAATTGGCTCGGCTTTTTTGGAGGCCGGATTGAACCACGAATGGTAGAGTTGCAGGAAAATCCACTGCGTCCAACGGAAGTAGCCGGGATCGGTCGTGCTGACTTCGCGGTCCCAATCGTAGCTGAAGCCAACCGATTGGAGCTGGCGGCGGAAATTGTCGATGTTGCGGGCAGTGGTGACGCGAGGGTGCTGGCCGGTTTTGATCGCAAATTGCTCGGCGGGCAGACCGAACGCGTCCCAGCCCATGGGGTGCAGCACATTGAAGCCCCGCATCCGGTGGAAGCGCGCGAGAATATCCGTCGCCGTGTAGCCCTCGACATGGCCGACATGAAGGCCGTCGCCGCTCGGGTAGGGGAACATGTCGAGGATGTAGAACTTGGGCTTGGAAGCGTCGAAACCGGCGTCGCCGGGGTTTTGGGCGCGAAAGGCACCGCACTCGATCCACTGCCGTTGCCACTTGGGTTCGAACTCCGAGAAGGGAAATTGCTTGCGCTGCGTAGACATCGTAAAAGGCCGTAAGCCTATGCTGGAACCATCCGACCCTGCAAATCCATACGCGGTGCTCGTCTCGACCCGAAATGCCCACAAACTCGTCGAAATCCGCCAAATCCTCGGTCCCGCCTTCGAGTTGCTCGATCTCTCCTGCGTGCCCGCACTTGGCGAGGTTGAAGAGACAGGCGTGACTTTTGAGGAAAACGCCGCGCTCAAAGCCATCGCGGCGTCCGAGCATTTCGGCGGCTGGGTGCTGGCGGATGATTCGGGGCTCGAGGTCGATGCGCTGGGCGGCGCGCCCGGAGTTCGCTCGGCGAGGTTTTCAGGCGAAGGGGCGACCGCTGCCTCAAACCGCGCCCTGCTTTTGAAAAAACTCGTGGGCGTTCCAGCGGATCAACGCTCTGCACGGTTTCGCTGCGTGATCGCGCTGGCGCGGGGCGGCGAGGTTTTGGCGCGATTCAGCGGATCGGTCGAAGGCACGATCATCGCTGGCGAAAAAGGCGGGGGAGGATTTGGCTACGACCCGTTGTTTGTGCCCGAGGGATTTACCGAGACTTTCGCCGAGCTTCCCGCAGAAACCAAAAACCGCCTGAGTCATCGCGGGCGGGCGCTGGCGGCGATGAAAGATTGGCCTGGCTGGGCGCGGTAGGGTTTTGCACGCTTGTCGCGGCTCGTGCCGCATCGTAAGTCTTTTCCTCGATTATGCGCCAAGGTTCGCTTGCCCTTCTCCTCCACGCTCATCTGCCTTGGGTGCGGCATCCGGAACACGAGGAGTTTCTTGAGGAGGACTGGCTCTTCGAGGCGATCACCGAGTGCTACATTCCCCTGCTGAAAATCCTGCGCCGGATGGTCGCGGACAAAGTTCCCGCAAAGCTCACCTTCACGCTCACGCCGACCCTTTGCGCCATGCTGCGCGATCCGCTTCTGCAAAGCCGCGCCGAGCGTTACTTGGAGCGCGGATGCGAGCTGGCGGCGATGGAAGTCGACCGCACCTCGCGCGACGAAACGCTCCAGCACATTGCCCGCCATTATCAGGCGGCATTCGGCGAGGCGTTGCGTTTCTACCGCGACGAAATCCACCGCGACCTCGTCGGCGCTTTTGCACAACTCCAAAAAGACGGAATCCTCGAAATCATCACCTGCGCCGCCACGCATGGCTTCCTGCCATTGATGGAAGTCGTGCCCGAGGCGATGCGTGCCCAAATCCTCATCGGGCGTGATTCGCACCGCGAGTGCTTCGGAGTCGATCCCGCTGGAATCTGGCTGCCCGAGTGCGGGTATGTGCCGCAAATCGACGCGATTTTACAGGAGGCAAATATCCGGTGGTTCGTGGTCGATGCGCACGGCCTCATGTATGGGGAGCCGAGGCCGCGCTTCGCGATTTACTCGCCGTATTTCACGCCCTCCGGGCCGGCGGTTTTTGGCCGTGACCGCGAGTCGAGCAAGCAGGTCTGGAGCGCCCGTGAGGGTTATCCGGGCGATCCGGCCTACCGGGATTTCTACCGCGATATCGGCATGGATTTGCCGGAGGAATACCTCCACGCCGTCCTTCCTGCCACTGGCCATCGGCGAAACACCGGCATCAAATACCACCGCATCACCGGTTCCCCCCACAAGGAGATCTACAACCGCGCCTGGGCCATGGCCGCCGCTGACCACCACGCGGGGGATTTCCTGAATGCCCGCATCGGCCAAATCGAGCACCTGCGCCAAAATCTCCCCGTCGAACCAATCGTGCTCAGCCCGTTCGATGCCGAGCTTTTCGGCCACTGGTGGTATGAGGGGCCTGAATTTCTCGACTTTTTCCTGCGCAAGGCGGCCTACGACCAGGAGACCTTCCGCCTCACCACGCCCAGCATTTACCTGCATGAAAACCCCACTCAACAGATGCTCAGCCCATCGCCGTCGAGTTGGGGAAACAAAGGCTATTCCGAAGTCTGGCTCGATCACTGCAATTCCTGGATCTACCCGCATCTCCACACCGCTGCGCGACGCATGACCGAAGCCGCGCGGCTGCATGCCAAGACGCGCTCGGCCTTTATCGACCGGACTCTGAAACAACTCGCGCGCGAACTCCTCCTCGCCCAATCCAGCGACTGGGCGTTCCTCATGAAAACCGGCACGGCGGTTGATTACGCCACGCGGCGCTCGAACGACCACATTCTCCGCTTCACGCGCCTGTGGGAAATGCTCGAATCCGCCCATCAGGACGAGGGCCTGCTCGCCGCCTGCGAGGAGCGCGACAACCTCTTCCCGAATGTGAATTGGAAGCACTATCTGTGAGGCTCCTTTCGGTTTTTTTTCTAATCCTCTCGCTCAGCCAAGCCGTCGCTGCGCCGGCCGAGAACGAGTTTGTCTTTGCGGTTCCCGCGAGCGGCAGGATTACGCTCGGCGTCTTCGACAAAAACGGCCACCTCGTTCGGACCCTTCACGCGCTCGACGACGAGGAGAAATTCCAAGTCGGCCTCAACGGCTTCATTTCCCGCTGGGATGGTCTCGACGACTCAGGGAAAAAAGTTGCGCCTGGCGCTTATCACATTCGCGGCTACCAGATTGGTGAGGTCGAGGTTTCAGGCGAGGCGTTCCACTTCAACGACTGGATTTCCGAATCCGGAATGCCGGCGATCACAAGGATCGAGGACTTCGAGATTTTGGATAAAGGCGACATCCTGCTCACCGCAAAAACTCCCACCGCCTCCGTCTTCATTCGCGCGTCCATCCAAGACGGCACGCTCACAGTAGAAAAATCTCCTCCTGACGACAAAACCGGACCCGCCCGACAAAAACTCTCCGAGCTTTTCGGCCAGCCCCCCGAGGCTTTCCTCTCGATCGACTCACTCGGCGACACGATTCTTGGTGCGAGCACCGACGGCGTGTGGATTTCGCAAAACGGTTCCGCGCCGCGAAAGATCGATCTTCCCGCCAGCGTCGAGGCGGTCTCGCTGGGTAGCGACGGGGCCTTTTGGTTTATCGGCTCAAGTTTGGATACCAACCAACCGCCGGTTGTCGGCGAGGCGGATTTCCAAGGCGAAATCCTCCGTGCGCTTCCCTACGAACCCGCTGATCCCTTGCCCAAAAAAATCCGCGCTGCGAAGTCTGGGTTTGTTGTTCTCGAGGAACTCCCTGGCTCTCAACGCCTCCGCTCGCTCACGCGCGACGAGTCGGGCGAATGGGTTGTCGATTGGGAGAAATCCATCCGCCAGTCCCCGCGCTTCGGATTCATTAACGGCGAGGTGACCGCTGATGCCGGCGACGCGGCGCAATTCGACTCCCTCCGTTTTCGCCTCGAGGAAAACCCGCTCACCGGCGAGCGCGAAACCATCACCATCCGGGTCATCGCAGATGCCAAAGGCTCACGCCTCGTTACCGAAGACGGACTGCCGCTGCTTCTCATCAGCAACCAACCCGACACCCAGCGCGCCGTCATCCACCGAGGCAAATCCCCCGACTCCCTCCGCCTCCTCCAAAGTAACGGCGCCTCCGTCGAAGAATACCTCATCGAAGGCCTCCGCCACATCCTCCCCCTCAACGCCGGCCAAATCGAAATCCGCTGAGGGTTACCAGATTAATCAGGCGCATCCAATTGTGCGCCGCGCCTCCGCTACTTCCTCCCCCGCCGACCGACTCCACGCATCAACCGCTCGAATCGATCAAACCCGAATTCCCCGCCGGCGGTCTCCCATCACCCGCCCCGGCATAGCCTGCTTAGCTGCTCGTTAGCACAATAAGCCTTCACTGCCGGGAACTGGATCCGGCAGAGATTCACATCGGTTAGATTTTGTAATCCCGCCTTCTGCTACGGAAAGGTCAGACTCAGAAAAGAGCGACACGCCAAAATCGCATAAAATAACCGACATCTTGATGCGAAGACGATCTATCGGGTGCATTCCCGAGCCCTCAAGTCTTCATCCCGGCTAAAGAATACAAAGCTTGCTGCAGATCCCTTTCATGAAACTGATTTTCGACTATATACTTTCCAAGTCTTTGTCTAGGGACATTGACTTGTCACCATTGCCTTTCGAAAAATAGAGGCAGATTTACATTTGCCTGACAAAGGATAGGCGAACCTAAGCTAGCCCACCTAAAATCCAGCATGCCCTCCGTCAAATACAGCGATCACCTCATAGAACCCCAGACAAGCATGCTTCTCCGTGAGGATCACATCGAATCTGGCTTCATCGGCAGGCTTCAGGGCCTGAAATACGAATACCGCCCGGACATCACCAACCGCGCCGGTTTAGAGAAGAACTTCCGCGAGAAGTTCGAAGCCCTGAACGGCGTTCGCCTCACCGATGCGGAGTTCGCCCGCCTGCTCGATGAGATCGTCGTGGCCGATGTCTTCACTGCTTCCAAGACCCTGCGCAGCATCAACTCCTTCACCCGTGATGACGGCACGCCGCTGAACTACACCCTCGTCAACATCAAGGACTGGTGCAAAAACCACTACGAGGTGATTAACCAGCTCCGCATCAACACGGACAACAGCCACCACCGTTACGATGTCATCCTGCTCATCAATGGCGTGCCCTGCGTGCAGATCGAGCTGAAGACCCTCGGCGTGAATCCCCGCCGCGCGATGGAGCAAATCGTCGAATACAAGAACGATCCCGGCAATGGCTACACCAAGACGCTGCTCTGCTTCATGCAGATCTTCATCGTCAGCAATCGCGACCGCACCTACTACTTCGCCAACAACAACGCCCGCCACTTCGCCTTCAATGCGGACGAGCGCTTCCTGCCCATCTATGAGTTCGCGGCCGAGGACAACCGCAAGATCACCCACCTCGACGAGTTCACCGTCCGCTTCCTGAAAAAGTGCGACCTTGGCCGCACCATCAGCCGCTACATGGTGCTGCTCGCCGGTGAGCAGAAGCTCATGATCATGCGGCCTTATCAGGTCTATCAGGTGAAAAACATCGTGCAGTGCATCGAGGATGACTCCGGCAATGGTTTCATCTGGAGCACCACCGGCAGCGGCAAGACGCTCACCTCTTTCAAGGCCTCCACCCTGCTCAAGGAAAACGACCACATCCACAAGTGCGTCTTCGTCGTGGATCGGAAGGACCTTGACCGCCAGACGCGGGAGGAGTTCAACAAGTTCCAGGAAGGCTGCGTCGAGGAAAACACCAACACCGCC
>JBIPMC010000011.1:0-15751 GCA_044369345.1 Terrimicrobiaceae bacterium | reverse complement strand
CGTTGCGCCAGCGAAGAACCCGGATCGCCGCCCAAGGAGTCACGACAAAGGCGATGAGCAGGGAAAAAAACATCGCCGCACTCGCACCAATCGGGATCGGTAGCATGTAGGGACCCATCAGGCCGCCGACAAATGCCATCGGTAACACGGCGCCAATCACCGCAAAGGTCGCAAGGATCGTGGGATTTCCAACTTCGCCGACGGCCTCCACCGCGATGCGCGTCCAGCTTTTGCCCTTGCTGCCCGGCAGGTGGAAATGCCGGACGATGTTTTCCACTACAACGATGGCGTCATCCACCAGAATGCCGATGGAAAAAATGAGCGCGAAGAGCGTGATTCGGTTCAGCGTGAATCCGAGCAGGTAAAAAACCAGCAGCGTAAGCGCGAGCGTGGAGGGAATCGCAATCGCTACAATCAGCGACTCACGCCAACCGAGGGCGAAAAGAATGAGAAGGGAAACGCTCACCACCGCAATTGCCATGTGGAAGAGAAGCTCATTGGATTTTTCCGCCGCCGTCTCGCCGTAGTTGCGTGTGACGCTCACCTCGATCTCGGCAGGGATGAGCGCGCCCTTCAGGGAATCAACCTTTCGCTGGATGGCTTCAGCCACGGTGATGGCATTGGCGCCGGGGCGCTTGGCGACGCTCAGAGTGACCGCCGCCTCGTCGGCTCCGTTGTTTGCGGAGGCGGAATGCAGGACATACTGCGAGGGCTCCTCCGCCTCATCGAGAATCGTGGCGACCTCGCGGAGATACACCGGTTTTCCGTTGTTCACGCCGACAACGATGTTCCCCACATCCTCGGCGGTTTCGAGAAAGGCGCCGGTCTCGACGGCAATTTCCTTGTCGCCGGAGACGAGTCCGCCTGAGGCGAATTGGCGGTTCGATTGCTGGATCATCGGAACGATTCCAGCAGGGCTGAGATTGCGGGAGGCGAGGCGGGCGGGATCGAGTTGAACGCGGAGCTGGCGCTTGTTGCCGCCAATGAGCGTGGTTTCGGCAACGAGCGGGACTTGTTTCACTGCATCATTCACCTCGGCAGCGAGTCGGCGGAGCGTGAGATGGTCATGGGTTTTGCTGTGGAAAGTCAGCGCCATAATCGGCACATCGTCGATCGAGCGCGGCTTCACGAGCGGCATCCCGACTCCCGGCGGGATTCGGTCGAAATTCGCACGGAGTTTTTCGTTGAGCAGAACAAGGCTTTTTTCGAGATCCGACCCGACAAGGAATCGCACAATGATCAGCGATTCGCCCGGGCGGGAGGTCGAGTAGATGTATTCGACGCCGGGGATTTCCCAGAGGAGATGCTCTATCGGGCGAGTGGCTCGCTCCTCGATCTCCTTCGCGTTCGCGCCGGGCATCGAGACCATCACATCGATCATCGGCACCTTGATTTGTGGTTCCTCCTCGCGCGGGAGGGCGATTACGGCGAACAAACCAAGAAGGACGGAAACAATGACAAGCAGCGGCGTGAGTTTGGAATTCACAAACGCCTCGGCGATCCGCCCGGCGAGGCCGTGGGCTTCGTTCTCGGCAGGGGTCATTTCAAGCCCTCCACGGGTTGGCCGTCCACAAGGGCGGCAGGGTTCCTAAGAATCACGGCATCGCCCTCGGCGAGGCCGGAGAGAATTTCCACGCCGTCGGGAAACGATTTTCCCGTGCGAACGAGGCGGAGTCGGGCCTTCCCGGCGTCATTCACGAAAACGATTTCCATCTGGCCGCGTTTGACGATGACCGAGGCAGGAATGCGGAGGGATTTTGCCTCGCCGACGGGAAGAGCGGCGCGACCGAACTGCCCCGCGCGGAGTTCCGGCGAGGCGGGGAGGTCGATTTTTACGAGAAAAGTGCGACTTGTGGCGTCGGCAGTAGGAGAGACTTCGGCAACAGTGGCCGGGAGGATTTGGCGGATGGTTGGGATGGAGACCTCGATTTTGTCGCCTGCATTGACCATTCCAATGAGCGCCTCGGGCACATCGGCCTCGAAGCGCAGCTCGCCGCGATCTTCGATTTCGAGGAGAGGTTTGCCGGGGGCAGCAAGATCGCCCACCTCCGACAGGCGGCGGGCGATGACACCATCGAACGGCGCGGTAATATTGATATACCCCAGCATTGTCTTCGCCTCGCGCAATGCCGCTTCGGCCACCCGGGCACGGGCCTCGGCGGCGTCGAGTTCCTGTTTGCTCGAAACCTGCTTCTGCGCCAGCGTCCGGGCTCGTTCCAAATCGCGGGCCGCTTGGTCGCTTTGCGCTTCGGCTTGTTCGAGACGGGCTTGAATTTCCCGAGCGTCGATTTTGGCGAGAAGTTCGCCAGCTTTGACTTTCTGGCCAAGCGTCACCGGCATCTCAGAGATGCGACCGCTCACTTTCGCCTCGATCGTTGATCGCACCCGCGTCCGGACCGAGCCCACAACTTCTTCGGTGACTGGGCGACTGGCGGAAGCGACAGCGAGTGTTTCAACAGCATTGGCCAAGGAAATGGGCAAGGCCAGAGCCGCCAGCAGGAACTTCGAAAGAGATGTTTTTTTCATGGAAATCAAAAGTTTGCCCTCGACAATATGAGTTAATAATTGTATATGCAATCTAAATTATGTCAGCCAAAGCCAAATCCCACCGTGAGATGTCGCCCGCGGCCATGGAGTTGGTAGCGGCTCGTTTCCGGGTTCTGGGCGAACCGAACCGCCTGCGACTCCTCTCTGAGTTGCAAGAGCAGGAGCGGTGCGTGAACGAATTGGCGGACGCCACAGGCCTCACGCAGGCGAATGTCTCGCGTCACCTTCAGGCCCTGATGCAGAGCGGTCTCTTGAGTCGACGCAAGGCCGGGCTGCAGGTCTTTTATGCCATTGCGGAACCCAAAATCTTCGAGCTTTGCGACCTCGTTTGCGGCAGTCTTTCCGAACGAATGAAAAGCCAATCGGCCTATTTTGAAAAACGATGAGCACGCTCGCCGAAAACCTTGCGGCGATTCTGGCTCGCATTGACTCCGTTGCCGGAAAACACGGGCGCAAGCCGAGCGAGATCCGCTTGGTGGCGGTTTCGAAAACCAACCCGCCGGAGGCCATTCGCGAGGTTTTCGAGGCTGGGCAGCGAGAGTTTGGCGAGAGCCGGGTGCAAGAGGCATTGCCCAAGCTCGATGCGCTGCCTCCGGAAATCGAGTGGCACTTCATCGGACATTTGCAGACGAATAAAATCCGGAAAGTGATCGGCCGGTTTGCGCTGTTTCACGGGGTGGACAACCAAAACCTCGCACTGCAGATGAACCGCATCGCCGGGGAACTCGGCGTGACGGCGCATGTTCTGCTGGAAGTGAATGTCTCCGGCGAGGAATCGAAATTCGGCTTCGATCCAAAAACTCTGCCTGCTGCGCTGGAGGTTCTTCTCCCCCTGCCCTTCCTCCGAATCCAAGGGCTGATGACCATGGCCCCCTACAGTGATGACCCTGAATCAGCCCGTCCGTATTTCGCAAAGCTCCGCGAATTGCGCGACAGCCTAGCGGTGGAAACGGGAAATCCTCTCCCCGAACTCTCGATGGGCATGAGCGGCGATTTCGAGCAAGGCATCGCCGAGGGCGCGACGATTGTGCGCGTGGGCTCTGCGATTTTCGGCGAACGCGCCTGAACGAACGCCGAGACCGTGGATCTTTCGGCCCGACTACGGAATGCCGGGCGGGGTATTCGATTGGCGATTCGACGATCTTTTCTATAAGCAGGAAGAAAAGACTGCCCCACCCTCGTTTTGAACACCTAGTTTTTACACATGGACTCCGCCCAACTCAACTGGCTCACCAACTTCATCTGGAACATCGCCGACGATGTCCTGCGCGATGTTTATGTCCGCGGCAAATACCGCGATGTGATCCTGCCAATGACCGTCCTGCGCCGCCTCGATGCGGTGCTGGAGCCGACCAAGGCCGCCGTGCTGGAGATGAAAGCCGCCCTCGACAAGGAAGGCGTCACCAACCAGGACGACGCCCTCCGAGCCGCTGCTGGTCAGGCTTTCTATAACACATCGCCATTCCTCTTGCGCGACCTGAAATCCCGCGCCACGCAGCAGAAGCTCAAGGACGACTTCGAGGCCTACCTCGACGGATTCTCGCCCAATGTGCAGGACATTTTGAACAATTTCGCCTTCCGCAATCAGATTCCGAAGCTCTCCAAGGCTGACGCGCTCGGGATGCTGATCGAGAAGTTCCTCGATAAGGACATCAATCTCGGCCCTCACCCCGTCGGCGACCTGCCTGCGCTCGACAACCACAGCATGGGCACGATGTTCGAGGAACTCGTCCGCCGCTTCAACGAGGAGAACAACGAGGAAGCCGGCGAACACTGGACGCCCCGCGACGCCGTGCGGCTCATGGCGAACCTCATGTTCCTGCCCGTGGCCGACCGCATCGAAAGCGGCACCTATCTTCTCTACGACTGCGCCTGCGGCACCGGCGGCATGTTGACCGTGGCGGAGGAAACCCTCCAGCAGATCGCCAAAGCACGCGGCAAACAGATCGCCACCCACCTCTACGGCCAGGAAATCAGCGACGAGACCTACGCCATCTGCAAAGCCGACATGCTGCTCAAGGGCGACGGCGACGCGGCGGACAACATTGTCGGCGGGTCGGAACACAGCACCCTTTCCAACGACGCCTTCCGCGGCCGCGAGTTCGACTTCATGCTCGCCAATCCGCCCTACGGCAAAAGCTGGAAGGCCGACCTCGAACGCATGGGCGGCAAGAAGGACCTCCGGGACCCGCGCTTCGTCATCCAGCACGCCGGCGAGTCCGACTACTCCCTCGTCACCCGCAGCAGCGACGGCCAGATGCTCTTCCTTGCGAACATGCTGGCGAAGATGAAACACGACACGCCGCTGGGCAGCCGCATCGCCGAGGTCCACAACGGCTCGTCGCTCTTCACCGGCGACGCCGGCCAAGGCGAGAGCAACATCCGCCGCTGGATCATCGAGAGCGACTGGCTGGAGGCCATCGTTGCCCTGCCGCTGAACCTCTTCTACAACACCGGCATCGCCACCTATGTGTGGGTGCTCTCCAACCGCAAGCCCGAGCACCGCCGCGGCCAGGTCCAGCTCATCGACGCCACCCAATGGTTTCGCCCGCTGCGCAAAAACATGGGCAAGAAGAACTGCGAACTTGCCCCCGAGCACATCCAGCAAATCTGCGACACCTTCCTCGCGTTCCAGGAAACCCCGCAGTCGAAAATCTTCCCCAACGCCGCCTTCGGCTACTGGAAGGTCAAGGTCGAGCGCCCGCTGCGCCTCGTCAGCCAGCTCAGCCGCGCGCGCATCGAGGCGCTCCGCTTCGCCTCCGGCGACGAGGAAATCCGCACCACGCTCTACGAACAACTCGGCGACGACCTCTTCGAGAAACCCGCCGCCGTCCGCGATGAACTCGCCAAGCTGGTGGACAACTGGGGAGCGGACGACGCCGGCGACGACGAGGAGAACGGCGAGGGCGGCAAGAAAGGCCTCCCCGAGAAGACCAAGAAAAAGCTCCTCGATCCCGACACCTGGAAACGCGATGCCGCACTCGGCGAGACGGCGGAGAAACTCCGCACCGCGATGGGCGACGGACTCTTCGAGGACCACAACATCTTCCTCGAACGGGTGGACGCCGCACTGAAGAAGCTCGGCCTGAAACTCTCCGCCTCCGACCTCAAGCTCATCGTTAACGCCGTGAGCTGGCGCGACGAAGCCGCCCCGCCCGTCATCAAGAAAGTCCACAAGCCCGGCAAAACCCCGCCCGACCCGCTGTGCGGCCTCTACGAAGCGCAGGTCGCCGGTAAGCCTGCCGTCGTCGAATACGAGCCCGACAGCGAGCTGCGCGACTTCGAGCAAATCCCGCTGCTGGAGGAGGGCGGCATTCCCGCCTTCATCCGCCGCGAAGTCCTGCCCTACACGCCCGACGCTTGGATCGTCGAGGCCGACACCAAGATCGGCTACGAAGTCAGCTTCACCCGCCACTTCTACCAGCCGCCGCAGCTTCGCACGCTCGCCGAGATCAGCGCCGACATCCTCAAGCTGGAACAGGAGACCGAAGGCCTGCTCACCGAAATCACGAAGGGCGTGAAAGCATGATCGAGGGACTCCAGCCGTATTTGGAATACAAGGAATCGGGCCTGCCTTGGACGGGGCGTCTGCCCAAGCACTGGAGCGTAAAGCGAGGAAAGGCGCTTTTCTCTGAGTCACATCTTCCGGTGCGGGCAGAAGATGAAATCGTAACTTGTTTTCGCGATGGCCAGGTCACACTGCGGAAGAACCGTCGCGCATCAGGCTTCATGATCGCACTCTACGAAGCGGGTTATCAAGGCGTCAGGAGAGGGCATTTGGTCATCCACGCGATGGACGCATTTGCCGGAGCCATTGGAGTGTCAGACAGCGACGGTAAGTGCACGCCAGAATACATCGTCGCAGATTCTCGTTCGGAAATCGCCGATCCTCGCTACTTCGCGAAGCTCCTACGCTTGGCTGCACATCAAGGCTTCATTCTCGTGAGTTGCCCAGCCGTAAGAGAACGCGCACCTCGGTTCCGCTACGCACATTTCGGCGATATGCTGATGCCACTCCCTCCCGCCAACGAACAAGCGGCCATAGTGCGGTTTCTGGAGCATGCGAACCGGAAGATCGACGGGTTCATCCGGGCGAAGCGGAAGCTGATCGGGCTGCTGAACGAGCAGAAGCAGGCCATCATCCACCGCGCCGTCACCCGCGGCCTCGATCCCCACGCCCCCCTCAAACCCTCCGGCATTCCCTGGCTCGGCGACATCCCGCAGCATTGGGAGGTCCGAAGGATGAAAAGCTTGTCTCAAGTAAAGCGGGGTGCATCACCCCGGCCAATTGGAGACTCTAAATATTTCGACGCAAATGGAACTCATGCTTGGGTGAGAATTGCAGATGTAACAGCTAGCAATCGTTATCTTCAGCGAACGAAGGAGAGGCTATCTGAGCTTGGCAGATCAAAGAGCGTATCGCTCAATCCAGGTGCGATCTTTTTGAGCATCGCCGGTTCGGTTGGGAAGCCGATGATCACAAAGATCAAGTGCTGTATTCACGACGGCTTTGTCTACTTCCCATACTATAAAGGCGTCCCAGAGTTCTTGAGTTACTTGCTCTCCTTGGGTCGGGTTTATGAGGGGCTTGGAAAGCTCGGCACGCAGCTAAACCTAAACACCGATACTGTTGGAAACATTCGTCTTCCAATGCCTCCGCAAGATGAGCAGTCGGCAATTGTGACACACTTGGATGCCAGTCTCGTGTCCTTCGACACCGCCATCGCCAGGACGGAGCGAGAAATCGCGCTGATGCAGGAATACCGGACGCGGCTGACGGCGGACGTGGTGACGGGCAAGCTGGACGTCCGCCCCGCCGCCGCCAAGCTGCCGCAAGATTCCGTTTCCGAGTCGCTGCCGGAGGACACTTTGGATGATGCCGAGCCCGAGGAGACCGAAGCATGAGATTTCCCCGCAGTTGTGTTTATGCCGCCTGCGTCGTTTATAGCGTTTACAAGGGAAGCTGGCTGCCTATGTTGGAAACACCATGAACACACTCACTGAAAACCGACTGGATGCTTCGCTACTCAGCAAAGTCGAGCGGGGTCGCCTGCCGATGCTACGCGATCTCATCCGGCGCGACCGCCACCCGAAGCTCAAAAGCAAGGATGGCACGGAGATTCTTCTCCCGCAGGCTTTGAACGACTTTCTCGTGCGGGTGCTCGATGGAATGATGCAGGGCAAAGCGATCACGCTAATGCCCGAGGATGAGACCTTCACCACGCAGGCGGCGGCGAACTACCTCGGCATGTCGCGCCAATTTCTCGTGAAGATTTTGGAGGAAGGCGCGATTCCCTTCCACAATGTCGGCACACACCGCCGCATCATTTTCAAGGATTTGAGGGACTATGCCATGAAGCGGGACGCCAGCAGGCGCAAAGCGCTGGATAGTCTTTTCGACGAGGTTCAGAAAGCCGGTTTCTACGACACGAGCTACACGGGAGAGTGATGTGACAGCGGATTTTTCGGTCGTTCTGGATGCGTGCGTGCTTGCCAATTTCGGCGTGTGCGATCTTTTCCTGCGGCTGGCGGAACATCCGCGACTCTACACGCCAAGGTGGTCGGAGGACATTCTGGCCGAGGTGAAGCGAACGCATTTGCGGAAGCTCAAGTGGCCGAAAAAACTCGCGGAATCCTGGCAGCAGAAAGTCCGCGCAAATTTCCCGGAGGCTCCGGTAATGTCCTATGAACCGCTGGTTCCAAAGCTGCAAAACCAGCAAAAAGACCGCCATGTGCTGGCGGCTGCAATCAAAGGCCACGCCTCGTTGATTGTGACCTTCAACTTGAAGGATTTTCCCGAAACGGCACTCCAGCCTTGGGGCGTAAAGGTCGCCCATCCCGAGGAGTATCTGCTCGCCCTCTACGAGATGCACCCCGCTGTGGTCATGGGAAAGGTTTCAGCCATCAGCAAAAAATACGACCACGATCTCGAGAAAACCGTGCTGAAACTCGGGATCAGCCTGAAACTTTTCGCCAGCAAGATTCTTGAAGATATGGGCGCTCAAAGTCACTCGACCAATCGGAAATCGATGCGATGAAGGCGGACACTTCCGAAAAAGGCCTCGAAACTTTGATCATGCGCCACATGACAGGCGTGGACGGCCTCTCCGGCGTGGAATCCGAAAATCTCGCCGAGCGTCCACATCCGAAGGGTGCCGGGTGGATCGCGGGCGACCGCTCGGCTTATGACCGCGAGTATGCGGCGGATGTGGAGCAGCTTTTCCGGTTTCTTCGCGAGACGCAGCCCGAGGAGTTCGCGAAGATCGGGATCGGCAATTTCCGAGACAAGAAAAACATGGCCCGGCAGAAGTTTCTGGCGCGGCTGCAGGGGGAGATTTCCCGGCGCGGCACGATCGATGTGCTGCGGCATGGCATCAAGCATGGGCCGCTGAGTTTTGATCTCTTCTACGGCACGCCTTCGCCGGAAAATGCCAAGGCTGTGGAGCGCCACTCGGCGAACCGGTTCAGCATCACCCGCCAACTCGCCTACAGCCGCGAGGAAACACGGCGGGCACTGGATTTGTGCGCGTTTGTGAACGGCCTGCCGCTGCTGACCTTCGAGTTGAAAAACAGCCTCACGAAGCAGACGGTCGAAGACGCCATCGGGCAATACAAGCGCGACCGCGACCCCCGCGAGACGCTCTTTGAATTTGGGCGCTGTCTGGTGCATTTCGCGGTGGATGACCAACGCGTCGCTATGTGCACGGCTTTAAAAGGCGCGAAAGGCATGGCAAAAGATTCGTGGTTCCTGCCATTCGACCAAGGATGGAACCACGGGGCGGGCAACCCGCCGAATCCCGAGGGGCTAAAAACCGATTACCTTTGGAAGCGCATTCTCACGCCATCGGGCCTCACGGAGATTCTCGAAAATTTCGCCCAGGTCGTGGAGGAGGAGAATCCGAAGACAGGTCGCAAAAAGCAGATTCAAATCTTCCCGCGCTACCACCAACTCGATGTGGTGCGCCGCCTCCTCGCCGATGTCCGTGAAAAGGGCGCGGGCCAGCGCTACCTCATCCAGCACTCGGCCGGCAGCGGCAAATCGAACTCGATCGCCTGGCTCGCGCATCAACTTGTCGGTGCCCGCAAGGACGGCCGCGAGGTTTTCGACTCGGTCATTGTCGTCACCGACCGCCGCATCCTCGACCAGCAAATCCGCGAAACGATCAAGAGTTTCGCCCAGGTCTCGACCGTGGTGGGAGCCGTGCGCGAGGGCGCAGGCTCGAAGCGCGAACAGCTCGCGAAGTTTTTGAAAGACGGGAAGAAGATCATCATTTCGACCGTTCAGACATTTCCCTCGGTGCTGGAGGTGATCGGCAATGAGCACCGTGGCGGACGCTTTGCCATCATTATCGACGAGGCCCACAGCAGCCAGGGCGGGCGCACCGCCGCCGCAATGAATACCGCCCTCAACGAGGCATCTGCCGATGAAGAGGACGGGGAGGAAACGCTGGAGGACAAAATCAACCGCATCATCGAGCAAAAGCGGATGCTGACGAACGCGAGTTATTTCGCCTTCACGGCCACGCCCAAGAACAAGACGCTTGAGATGTTCGGCATTCCGTATTCCGAAGGCGGCGAGGTGAAGCACCGCCCTTTCCACAGCTACACGATGAAGCAGGCCATCCAGGAGGGTTTCATTCTGGATGTGCTCAAAAACTATACGCCGGTGGATAGCTACTACCGGCTCGCCAAGACGATTCCCGGCGACCCGGAATTCGATGTGAAGAAGGCCCGGAAGAAGCTCCGCCTCTATGTTGAGAGCCACAGCAAGGCGATCCGCGACAAGGCGGAGATCATGGTGGACCACTTCCTCGAGCAGGTCGCCGGCCAAAACAAAATCGGCGGGCAGGCACGCGCCATGGTCGTCACCGGCAGCATCCAGCGGGCGATCCAGTATTTTTTCTCCATCCGCGATTACCTCGCGGAAATCAAAAGTCCGTTCCAAGCCATCGTCGCCTTTTCCGGAGAACCAGAATTCAAAGGCGAGAAAGTGAGCGAGGCGAAGCTCAATGGATTTCCCTCCGGCGACATTGCCGACCGTTTTCGCGGGGAGCCCTACCGGTTTCTGGTTTGCGCGGACAAATTCCAAACCGGCTATGACGAACCGCTCCTCCACACGATGTATGTGGACAAGGCCCTGAGCAGCATCAAGGCCGTGCAAACACTCTCGCGCCTCAACCGCGCCCATCCGAAGAAGCACGATGTCTTCGTGCTCGATTTCCAGAACGACACCGAAACAATCGAGCAATCGTTCGCAGCCTATTACCGCACGACAATCCTCAGCCGGGAGACCGATCCCAACAAACTCCACACGCTGCAAAACGAACTCGAAGCGCGTCAGGTTTTCTCCCGCGAACAGGTGGAAACTTTCGTGGAGCACTACCTCGGCGGAGCCTCCCGTGAACAACTCGACCCACAACTCGATGCCTCGGTGGCCGTGTATGTGAACGACCTCGACGAGGACGCCCAGGTTGATTTCAAGGGCAAGGCGAAGGCCTTCACCCGCACCTATGACTTCCTTGCTGCCATCCTGCCCTACGGCGTGCAGGAATGGGAAAAGCTCTCGATCTTCCTAAATTTCCTCATCCCGAAGCTCCCCGCGCCCATCGACATCGACCTCTCCAAGGGGATTCTCGAAGCCATCGATATGGACAGCTACCGCGCCGAGAAAAAAGCGGCCATGGCCATCGCGCTGCCGGATGCCGATGCGGAAATCGAACCACCGCCAACCAGCGGAGGGGGACGCAAGCCAGAGCCGGAATTGGACAAGCTCTCAAACATCATCAAGGCCTTTAACGACCAGTTCGGCGGTCTTTTCGGCGACCCCAAAGCCGTCGAAAAACGCATCCTTGAAGTCATCCCGCCGAAGGTTTCAGCGGATTCCGCCTACCAAAACGCGAGGCAGAACTCGGATCGACAAAATGCCCGTATCGAACACGACAAGGCTTTGAAGCGCGTCATCACGGCCATGTTCAAAGACGATGCCCAGCTATTCAAACAGTTCCAGGACAACGAAAGTTTCCGGCGTTGGCTAACGGAAACCATCTTCGACATGACCTACGATCAATAATCGAATCTGGCGGCGTCTCGCAAGCAGGACGATGAGGGTCATCCCACCAGAGATTTCGCCTAAACCAGCGAGGTTTCGGGTTTGTCGTCGGCTTCGGGGGCGGCTTCTTCGCTGGCGAGGTTTTCGGATTTACCGAAGGCCTTGGCGACGCTCTCCGAGGATTTGGCGCGGTCGTCGGTGGTGTTGCTGAATTTTACGCTCACGAGCTTGCTCACGCCGTGTTCTTCCATTGTGACGCCGTAAAGCATGTCGGCGCGGGAGATGGTGCGCTTGTTGTGGGTGATCGTGACGAACTGGCTTTGGCCCACGAAGCGGTCGAGGATTTTGATGAAGCGGGTGATGTTGGATTCGTCGAGCGGGGCGTCCATTTCATCGAGCACGCAGAACGGGCTGGGCTTAACCATGTAGATCGCGAAAAGGAGCGAGACGGCGGTCATGGTGCGCTCGCCGCCGGAGAGGAGCGTGACGCTCTGGAGCTGCTTGCCGGGCGGCTTGGCGATGATTTCGATGCCGCTCTCGAGAGGGTCGGAGTCGTCGGTGAGGAGCAAATTCGCGCGGCCGCCGCCGAACAGCTCGGTGAACATGAATTGGAAGTTCTCGCGGATTTTTTCGAAGGTTTCGGCGAAGAGGGTTTTCGTGGTGTGGTTGATCTTCGAGATGACTTCAAGCAGCTCGGCTTTCGAGGTCACGAGGTCGGCGTTTTGTTTTTCGAGGAAAATGTAGCGCTGCTCGAGTTCGTCGAATTCCTGGATGGCATCCATATTCACCGGGCCCATGGAGTCGATGCGCTCGGTGAGTTCGGCAACGAGTTCCTCGATGCGGTCCCAAGGAATCCCCTCGCCCTCGGAAGGAACAGGGATGACTTCGGCGGGCTCCTCCTCGAACACCGGCGGCTCGCCGGTTGGGGCTTCGCCTTCGGCCTGCTCGGGCTTGCGCTTGTTGCGCTCGCGGAGGGCGACGAGGAGCGAGTAGGTGTCCGGCTCAAACGCTTCGAGATCGGTCTGGTAGCGTTGGGAAACATGGTTTCGGATGTTCTCCATTCGCATCTCGGTCTGCGTGGCTTTGACCTCGAGGCGGCCGCGCTGGTCTTGGAGCTGGGCGAGTTGCTGGCGGGCGGCGCGGAGGGCGGACTCGAGCGCAGAGGCGCTTTCATTGACCTCGGCCCGCTGGGCCATGACGGCGCTCAGTCGGGATTCCTCGGCTTCGAGTTCGGCGCGCCACTCGCCGATGGAAATTTCGAGCGAGGCGTTCTCGGCGGCGAGGGCTTCGATGCGGGATTCGTAGTTCGAAATATCCACACGGCGGGCGTCGAGGAGTTCGTTGAGTTCCACGATTCGGGCGGCCATGGGGCCGCGCTGGCGGTGGAGACCCTCCTGTTGCTGGCGCTCGGTGGCGACGCGGACGCGGATTTCGTTGAGGGCATCCGAGGCCGAGCTTTCGCGCTCTCGGACGACTTGGATGCGGGCCTCGGATTCGGAGCGGGCGGCACGGTGGGAATCGAGCGAGCAGGTGGTCTCAGCGATACGTGATTCGAGTTCGGCGAGTTGGGCGAGGCTGCCGCGCAGGCCCTCCTCGATACTTGCGGCCTCGCGCTGGAACGACGCGCGCTTCGCCTCGGCGTCGGAGAGTTGGCGCTCCGCGTGTCGGCGTTCGTTGTCCACCGAGGCGGTTTCGATCTGAGCGACCTGCATGGATTCGCGGGCGTGCTTGAGGCGTTCGGTGGCCTGATCCATCGCGGCGGCGGCGGCAGCACGGGCAGAGGCGAGGGATTCGATTTTTGCGGTGGCTTCAGAGAGCAAGGTTTCGAGTTCAGCGATGCGGATTTTTCGCTGGAGGGTGGACTGGCCGGTGTTTTCGCCAGTGGCACCGCCATGGATAATACCACTGAGGGAGATGAAGCCTCCGTCGAGCGTGGCAAAGGCGAAGGCAGGATATTCGGAGCGGAGGCGGATGGCGGCCTCCATGCTCTCAACGATGAGAACTTCGCGGAGGAGTTTGCGGGCAAGGATCGCACCATCGGCTTCACCTTTCACGCAATCGCTGGCGCGGCCGAAAACGCCGAAGGGAATCTCGCGGCTGTCTATTTCACCAGGCGCAATCCAATCAGCAGGAATAATGGCTGCGCGGCCGAGTTTTTGGCCGAAGAGCGTGGTTAGAGCGGCCTCGGCGACAGTGGGATCTTTGAAAATCACGGCTTGCAGCGCGGAGCCGAGCGCGGCTTCGATCGCGGGGATCATGCGTTCCTCGACTTGGATGTGCTGGGCGAGCGTGCCCTTGATCGCGGCGTGGTAGAGGTCGGGATTGTCGAGGCCTCTCAGCAACGCTTGGGTGCCTTCGTCCAAACCCTCGCCTTGCTCTTGAAGCTGGCGGAGGACTTCGAGGCGGGACTCAATGCCGGCAGCGGCTTTTCCAGCGGCGTTGAGAATGGCTTCCGTATCCTGACGCTGGAGCTGGGCGGTTTCGTGGTCGGCCATGGCGGCGGTGGTTTCGGCCTGGGAATGTTCGAGGGCAAGATGCGCGGCGGCGTACCGACGCTTGAGATCTTCAAGGTGCGAAGAAACTTCAACAGCGGCGCGGCTGGCATTTTCGATTTCGTTTTGGAGGAGGTGGAGACGGGTTTCGCCGGATTCGCGGCGGCTTGTGGCACCGGAAATTTCGCCCCGGAGCGAGTTCAGGCGGGCTTCGGCGTTGGATAGCTCGGCGTTTTGAGTGGTGAGTTCGCGCTCCGCGCCAAGCCGCTCCTCGCGCACGGCTGCGAGCCGGACAGTGTGTTCGTCGAGGGTTTCCTGGTGGGAGCGGAGGGTTTCGAGCATTTGCTGAAGCAGGGTGTCGGTCTGCTCGATCTGCTCCTGCTGGGTGCGGATTTTTTCTTCGGCTTGGAAAATATCGAGGCGGTGGCGCTCGATCAAAGTGGCAGACTCGGCGGTGCGCTCGTGGTTCGTGGAAATGCGGTTCTCGGCCGAGAAGACGCGGTTGCGAAGCGTCTGCATCGCGTCGCGAATGGTGCCGGCCTCGGTCTCGAATTCCTGCAAGCGCTGGCGGAACTCTGCGAGTTCGCTTTCCTGTTGGGCGATTTCGACCTCGTGGATTTGGCGGGCCTCGTCGCCCTGGCTGAGCTGGGCGCGGAGGTTTTCGAGTTCGGTCGCGTGGTTGCGGTAGTTTTTATGCGAAATGTGGGTGTCGAAAACCCGGAGGTCGCTGAGGATCGATTGGTAGCGGCGGGCCTTGGCGGCTTGGCGCTGAAGCGAGCCGATCTGGCGTTTCACCTCTTTGATGATGTCCTGAACGCGCACGAGATTCGACTCGGTGTATTCCAGCTTGCGGAGCGCTTCTTTTTTCTGGGCCTTGAATTTGGTGATGCCGGCGGCCTCCTCGAAAATCGCGCGGCGGTCCTCCGGACGGTTGCTGAGGATTTGGTCGATCTTGCCCTGCTCCATGATCGAGTAGGCGCTTCGACCCACACCCGTATCCATGAAGAGTTGGTGGATATCGCGCAGGCGGCACGGGGTTTTATTCAGGAAATACTCGCTCTTTCCGTCGCGATAGACGCGGCGAGTGATGCGGACCTCGTTCCAATCCACGCCGAGTTCCTTTTCGCATTCCGAGAAAGTCATCGACACCTCCGCCATGCCGAGCGCGGGGCGGCTGTCCGTGCCGCTGAAAATGACATCCGACATCTCGCCGCCACGGAGCGCCTTCGCAGACTGCTCGCCGAGCACCCAGCGGATCGCATCGAGGACATTCGATTTGCCGCAACCATTCGGACCGACGACGGCCGTGACGCCGCGGTGGAAATTCAGGACGGTTTTTGCGGCGAAGGATTTGAAACCGATAATTTCGAGGGATTGCAGATACATGGCAGGCTTGGTTAGGTTCCAGTGAAGGTTAGAAATGGCACCGCATCGGGCAAGGAGAAAATACAATATCCGGTGGCCAGCCTAACCCTAAACCACAACATATAGAAATATGACCACAGACCCGCGCGTTGAGCAGTTGATGGAATTTGTTCGAATCCCAAGCGTTTCGGCCCAGGCCGCCCATGCGGCGGACATGGGGCGCTGCGCCGATTGGTTGGTGGAAAAACTGCGCTCGCTCGGCCTCGAAGCGCGCCGCGAGGAAACCGCCGGCAACCCC
>JBIPMC010000168.1:0-4931 GCA_044369345.1 Terrimicrobiaceae bacterium | reverse complement strand
CAACCGCGGGTCGAGGCTCGTCTCGCTCCAGAATTTCCGCTCGTCCTCGGGCGTTTCGAAATCGGGAATGTCCCGCCATCGAGTGATCACGCGCATGTCTAGTTCGAAGCCTCCTGGGTTTTGCGATCCAGAAACACAACCTCGTCAGTCGTGGCGGGGCGCGAAAAAACGACCCGGTGGCTCTTGCCATCGGTCCAGAACACAGAAAACACCGCCTTGCCCGCCACGGAGCGGCCGAGGCAGAAATAGCGCGCCTCGCGGCCCGGCTCCAAGTCGGTGTCTGGAAAAATCCGGATGCTGAATGGATCCTCGAAAGACTCCTCGATCTCGGTGGTCGAAAGTCCGCGCGGCTCGGGAAAACCGCTTGTCCAGTCGAACTCCATCAGGCGGCCGGCGCGGGTTGGATCAACTCGATCTCATAGCCTTCCGGGGCGTCGATGAAGCCAATAATCGAGCCCTTCGAGGTTTTGGTCGGCCCATCGCTCAGCGGATAGCCGAGTGCTGCGGAGTGTTTGGCGAAAGCCTCGATGTCATCCACCTCAAAGGCCAGATGTGTCAGGTCGGGGCCGACCACCACCGGGCCGCTGCCATCGTATTTGCAAATCTCAATCTCCTGCTCGGTCCCCGGCGCTTGGAAAAAAACCAGCTCCGAGCCGCGCCCGCTTTTGCTGCGGCGGGTTTCCTTCAACCCGAGCACATCGCGGTAAAAGGCCAAGGTTTTATCGAGGTCGCTGACACGGTAGCGGGTGTGGAGAAGTCGTTTGATCATGGGATTGGGCTGGGATTTATCCCTGTTTGAAATCCCGCCCGCAAGCCCGGATCAAGACACGCCGCGACCGGCATGGAGTGGTCGTGTTTTTTCGACTGCCAGGCTGTTGACCCCTCCGATTGAAAGCGTGTAGCGTTTAGCCCGACATGAACCTTAATAACATCACCTCCTTGGTTTCGGAACCATCCACTTCCAAAAACATCCTTACCAGCGATGTCGAAATCACCGGCACGCTCAAATTCGACAGCGAAATGATTTTCGACGGCAAACTTGACGGCGAGATCATCTCCGAAGGAGTTCTCACGCTCGGCAAAAACGCCGTTATCAAAGGCGAAGTCCGCACCAAGTCTGTCACCATCCACGGCACCGTGAACGGGAATGTGACCGTCCAGGAGCGCTGCGAGCTAAAGTCCAACGCCGAACTCCTCGGCGACCTCAAGGCTATGCGCATTATCATCGAGGAAGGCGCCACCTTCATCGGACACTCGGAGGTCACTCCCGCAAAAACCGGCGGCCTCGGATCCCGCTCCTCCTCGCCCGCCATCGAAAGCGCCGCCTAAGGCTCCATGCCTCCCACACCGCCGAAGACACCGTTTCGGTGCCCGGAGTGCGGTTTTGTGCAGCTCGAGTCGCCCAGCCTCGTCTCGACAAACTGCCGTTCCTGCGGCGCCCACTACGAAGTCACCGCCTCGGACCAAGTCCGCTCGGGTGGAGAAACCTCCTTGCCTTCTTTTGCCGGAAAAAAAACCGGTCAGGGCAAGTCAGTGCATTGCCTGAAGTGCGGCCGCACCCACGAGGTTTCGCAAAAAGCTCAAAGCACAATCTGCCCTGGTTGCTACGCCCCGATCGAGTTGATCGATGTTTCCATCAACGAAAGCATCTCGCGCGCCGTGGACACCCGCGGACACCTGAAGCTCGGCCCGAAAGGTATCATCGGGAACAACTGGATCGTGTGCGGATCCGCCCGCATCGAGGGCGTTTTCAATGGCCACCTCCGCTGCGAAGGGGAGGTGCGACTCGCCATGCAAAAGCCATGTCCGGGCCGCATCACCGCGGGATCGGTGCTGATCGAACGCAAAGCCCAAATCGACAGCGCGCACCCCATCGAAGCCGACCAAATGGCTGTCGAGGGCAAGCTGCGCGCTCCCGTAAAGTCGCGGGGCATTGTGCGCGTGCTCAAGGGTGGTTGGCTGGAAGGCACGGTACACTCGCCATCGCTCGTTGTGGAAAAGGGCGGCGTGTTTGTCGGCGACTGTCACATCCAGCCGCTCCAAACCGCTGCCCCGGCCGAGGAATCCGCCGAGCCTTCCGTCGAAAGCTCCGAGTCTTGAACGGCCGGACTCCCAGCCTGTGTTCTGTCTTTACAGGAAAATAGCTGCTCACCGATAGTCCTCGCCCTTTCCAATGAGCAAACCAATCGGCATCGGACTTGCAGGCTTCGGCACAGTAGGCGCGGGAGTTTACAAAAACCTTCAACGCAACGGCCCCCTGCTCGAGCAACGCATCGGCACGACCTTCGAGGTGAAAAAAATCGCCGTGCGCGACCTCTCAAAGCCCCGTGATGTCGAGGCACCGGCTTCGCTTTTCACCTCGCATCCCGACGAAATTCTTGCCGATCCTTCGATTCAGATTGTTGTCGAGTTGATGGGTGGCATCGATGTGCCGCTGGCTTTCGTGAAAAAAGCCATCGCCGCCGGGAAGGTCGTCGTCACTGGCAACAAGGCCCTCCTCGCTGAGCATGGGCACGAGATTTTCGAACTCGCCCGCGAGAAGCGTGTGCCCGTTCTCTACGAGGCCGCCGTCGCTGGTGGAATTCCGATCATCAAATCGGTGCGCGAGGCTTTCGTTGGAAACCGTTTCGAGGCGATCCACGGAATTCTCAACGGCACGAGCAACTACATCCTCTCGCGCATGTCCGGCGAAGGGTTGGATTTCGCCCCTGTCCTCGCCGAAGCCCAAAAGCTCGGTTACGCCGAGGCCGATCCCGCGCTGGACATCAACGGCTGGGACGCTGCCCACAAGGCCATCATCCTTGCCTCGCTTGCCTACGGTTTTTGGATCGATCCGAAGGATGTCCTCGTTGAAGGCATCGAAAAAGTCACTGCTGCGGACATTCGTTTCGCCGAGGAACTTGGCTACCGCATCAAGCTCATCGCCTCGATCAAAGCCGATGAATCCGGGGCGATCGAAGTCCGCGTGGTCCCGACGCTCATTCCAAAATCCCATGTCCTCGCCTCGGTCAACGGCGTCTTCAATGCCGTGGCCGTCAAAGGCGACATCGTTGGGGAGGCCCTTTTCTACGGGCGCGGCGCGGGCCAGGATCCGACATCCAGCTCTGTTCTCGGCGACCTCGCCGAAGCGGCGGCCTTCCTCGAATCCCCGCGCCAGTCGGTGGGTTTCACCCCTCACGCTCTGTATGGTCGCTCCAAGCCGATCGATCAGACCATTTCCAAATACTACCTCCGCCTCGGCGTGGAGGATCGTCCCGGCGTTCTCGCCGAGATCGCCAGCACGCTCGCGAAAGCCGACATCGGCATTCTCTCCGTGATTCAGCCCGAGGGTTTGGTTGATGGCTCTGTGCCGCTCATCCTCACGCTTCACGACGCGCCGTTCGGCCCGATGAAAAAAACCGCCGCCGCGCTCGCGTCCCTGCCTTGCGTGAAAGGCACTCCGCTCCTTCTGCACATGGAGACTTTCCAATGAAGCCGTTGCTCAATGACAAGGGCGTGATCGCCCGCTATCGCGAATTGCTCCCCGTCACCGCCGCCACACCGGTTGTGTCGCTGAGCGAGGGCTCCACGCCGCTCATTCACTCGCCGAAACTCAGCGAAAAAACCGGCGCCGAGGTTTATCTGAAATACGAGGGGCTGAATCCCACCGGATCGTTCAAGGACCGCGGCATGACGCTCGCCATTTCGAAGGCTGTCGAGGACGGTGCACACACGGTCATTTGCGCCTCGACCGGTAATACCTCGGCTGCTGCCGCTGCTTATGCCACGCGTGCCGATATCCAGTGCGTCGTGATTTTGCCTGCGGGAAAAATCGCCATTGGCAAGCTCGCCCAAGCCTATGTTTACGGCGCGAAGGTCGTCGCGATTCGAGGCAACTTCGATGATGCCCTCCGCATCGTTCGCGAGTTCGGCGGAGTCGAAGGCGTCGGCATCGTGAATTCGATCAACCCCTACCGCATCGAGGGCCAGAAGACCGCTTCGTTCGAGATTATCGAGGATTTGGGCGAAGCCCCCGACATCCATATCCTCCCTGTCGGAAACGCCGGCAACATTACCGCGTATTGGAAAGGCTACCGCGAATTCCAAAACCTCGGTCGCTCGACCCGCCTGCCCAAAATGGTCGGCTTCCAAGCCGCCGGTTCCGCTCCGCTTTTCCTTGGCCACCCGGTCGAAAACCCTGACACGATCGCCACGGCCATCCGCATCGGTAATCCCGCCAGTTGGGACGGCGCAATGAACGCCGTCTCCGAATCCGGCGGCTGCATCGACATCGTCACCGACATCGAAATTCTCGATGCCCAAGCCTGGCTTGCGGCGAACGAGGGAATTTTTGTCGAGCCCGCCAGTGCCGCCAGCGTGGCCGGGTTGATGAAATGTTTTTCAAACTCCCGCTGCGCGACCTGCCCTTTTGGCGCAGGCATCCGACCCGGCGCGAAGGTCGTTCTCACCGTCACCGGCCACGGGCTCAAGGACACCGAGGCTCCGGTGAAACACGGCGGCTTCGCCCCGCTAGAAGCCGATGCCACCCTGGACGCCGTCCGCGCCGTCCTCGACAAACGCTAATTTTTTCATGGCCCTGCTCGTTCAGAAATACGGAGGAACCTCGGTCGGCAATCCCGAACGAATCCAAAATGTCGCCCGCCGTGTCCTCGCCACCCAGCGCGAGGGAAATTCGGTCGTCGTCGTTGTTTCGGCAATGTCTGGCGTCACCGACGGCCTCATCAAACTCGCCAAGGAGGTTTCGCCCGCGCCAAGCGATCGTGAGATGGATGTGCTCCTTGCCACCGGCGAGCAAACGACCATCGCCCTGACCGCGATGGCGATCAATGCCATGGGCGGCAAGGCGGTTTCGCTCACCGGCGCGCAAGCCGGCATCATCACCAGCGGAGTACACACCAAGGCCAAAATCTCGAATATTGCCCCGCGCCAGA